>NZ_JBHLZP010001128.1:245-1249 GCF_042429965.1 Actinoallomurus acaciae | reverse complement strand
CGCAGGAGCGCCCACAGGACGTTGACGCGTCGCCTGGCCAGGGCGAGCACCGCTTGGGAGTGGTGTTTGCCTTCGGCTCTCTTCCGGTCGTAGAAGGAACGCGACTCGGGGTTGCATCGGATGCTGATCAGCGCAGAGGTGTAGAACACCCTGTTCAGGCCGCGGTGGTAGCGCTGAGGCCGGTGCAGGTTGCCGTGGATGCGTCCGGAGTCTCGCGGCGCCGGGGCCAGGCCGGCGAAGCTGGCGAGGCGGTCGCTGGTCCCGAAAACTGTCATGTCGCCGCCGGTGGCGGCCAGGAACTCCGCGCCGAGAATCGTCCCGATGCCAGGCAGGCTGCTGATCACCTCGGCGCGTTCGTGTCGGCGAAACCGGCCCTCGATGAGCTTCTCCACGTCCCTGATCTGCTCGTTGAGGGCCATCACCTCCCCGGCCAGCGTCTGGACGAGCTGAGCGCTGAGTGCTTCGCCGGGCAGGCTGGTTTGCTGCCGCCCGGCCGCGTCGACGGCGGCCTGGGCGAGCTGGGCGGCCCCGCGTACCTTTCGGTGCCGCAGCCATGTTTCCAGCCGGGTCCGGCCCATGCGGCGCAGCGCGGCCGGGGTCTGATAGCCCGTCAACAGCACCAGCGGCCCGGCGTTGGTGACGTCCAGTACCCGCTCCAGCGCCGGGAAGATGCCGGTCAGCAGCTCACGCAGGCGGCTGATGGTGCGGGTCCGATCATGTACCAGGTCGGTGCGCCGGGCGGTGAGCAGCCGCAGCTCCACGACGAGCTCGTCGTCGGCTCGCATCGGGTGCAGGTCCCGTCGCATCCGGGCCTGATCGGCGATGATGGCGGCGTCCTTGGCATCGGTCTTGCCCTCGCCGCGGTACCCGGAGGCGGCGCGGTTGACGGTACGCCCGGGGATGTAGAGAAGGTGCTGGCCGTGGCCGGCGAGCAGGCCGATCATCAGGGCCGCGCCGCCGTCGGCCAGGTCGATCGCCCAGGTGGTCTGGTCCCCGTCGCTGAT
>NZ_JBHLZP010001128.1:0-236 GCF_042429965.1 Actinoallomurus acaciae | reverse complement strand
TGAGCAGGTCCGGTTCGTCGTTGGCCACTCGTCGCGACAGCAACCGGTGCCCGCCGGCGTCGATCACCACGCAGTGGTGGTGGGTCTTTCCAGCGTCCACACCGGCCCAGATCTGAGGCATGGGCACCTCCGCAGTCTCGAGGGGTCATGGTCCCGCGGACGACCTCGCCGTCGTGGCCCTGCACAGCGATCTGCTCGCACATCCCAATCAGCGGCCGAGTCGTCCTGGGGGTGCC
>NZ_JBHLZP010001127.1:0-1007 GCF_042429965.1 Actinoallomurus acaciae | reverse complement strand
CTCCCAGCCCGCGCGCCGGTCGTCGCCGAACCCGTTGCCCGGCGGCCAGCCGAGGTAGGCGACGCGGCTGTGACCGCGCGCGACCAGGTGGTCCACCGCACGCGCGACGCCGTACGCGCCGTCCACATCGGCCCACCAGAAGCGCCCGCGCGCCTGCCCGCGCGGCCGGCCGAAGCAGACGAAGGGGATCCCGCGCCGGGTGAACCAGGGCAGCCGCGGGTCGCCCACCTCGACGTCGACCAGGACCAGCGCGTCGACCGTGCCGGTGCGGATCAGGTCCTCGGTCGTGGTGAGCTCGTCGCCGGCCGCGCTGAAGAGCAGCACGTGGTATCCGGCGTCGCCCGCGGCCTCGGTGAGCGCGTGCAGGAACCGGTCGAACAGGTCGCTGACGCCGGCCGGGGAGACCATCTTGAGGCCGATGCACCGGCTCACGCGCTGCCGGAGGTTCTGGGCCGCGCGGTTGGGCCGGTAGCCGAGTTCGTCGATGGCCCGGCGCACGCGCGCCGCCGTCTCGGGCGCGACCCGCTCGGGCGCCTTGAGCACGTTGGAGACCGTCTGGCGCGAGACTCCGGCCGCGGCGGCGACCTCGGAGATCGTCACGCCGGTCGCGTCTCCGCCACGGCCCATGGCGAGTCTCCCTTGGCGCGGGTGCCCGGCTCATCGCCGGTTTGATCGTTCAAATTGGCACCGTGGACACCCGTATGTCAAGGACAGATCGCCATTTGTTTCGCGTCTGTTGTCCAGGCCGGACAGATAACACTTATCCGGCAGACCGACCGTACGCGGACCGCTACAGCACGATGCCGAGCAGCGCGTCGACGGCGCGGCGGAACACGTCCGGAGCCGTACCCTCGTCCTCGCGGTCCTCGGCGACGACGCTCAGGGCGTGGTCCACCCAGCGGTCCACCGCGGCGAGCGCCGAGGGGGCGTCGAGGTCGTCGGCCAGGTGACGGCGGAGGTCCGCGGCGGAGGTCGCCGCGGACGGGCCGCCGGCGAGCCGGACGGCG
>NZ_JBHLZP010001126.1:0-1011 GCF_042429965.1 Actinoallomurus acaciae | reverse complement strand
AGCCACCGCCCGACCTGGCCGCCCTGGAGACCGCGCTCGGCACCGCCGAGGAGCACCACCAGCTCGTCGCCTCGGCCCGTGACCGTTTCGCCGACCGCCGGTCCCGGCTGGTGACGCTGGCCCGCGACCTGCACGCCCGCGCGGACGAATGGCGACCGGCCGCCGAACACCACGCCCTGGCCGCACGCGTCGCGGCCCTGACGTCCGGCGACCCCACCGCGAACCGCACCCGCATGCGGCTGTCGGCCTACGTCCTGGCCGCCAGACTCGAACAGGTCGTCGCCGCCGCGAACGAACGCCTAGCCCGCATGTCGGGCACCCGCTACTCCCTGGAGCACACGGTCGACAAGACGGCGGGTTCCCGGGGCCACGGCACCGGCGGCCTGGGCCTGCGCGTCATCGACGGCTGGACCGGCCGCCACCGCGAGCCGGGCACCCTGTCGGGCGGCGAGACGTTCATCACGTCCTTGTCCCTGGCCTTGGGCCTGGCGGACGTGGTCACCGCGGAGGCGGGCGGCACCGAGATCGGCACCCTGTTCGTCGACGAGGGCTTCGGCACCCTGGACGAGGACACCTTGGACGAGGTCATGGAGGTCCTCGACGGCCTACGCGACGGCGGCCGCGCGGTCGGCATCGTCAGCCACGTGGCCGAACTCCGCACCCGCATCCCGGCCCAACTCCGCGTCGCCAAGGCCCGCACCGGCTCCACCTTGACCGTCACAACCTGAGCCGGAGCCGCCCCTGACGGGTGTGCAGGGGCCCGTCGCCCGGATGACGTGGGCGGGGGAGCGAGGCCTCGCTCGCGTTCCGCGGAATTACTTAACGGCTGGTCAGCGCTTTTCTCAAGGGGATCCGGTAGGTGGCGGACGAGCTGTCGGCGTGGGTTGGCCGTGGACCTATGGTCTGTGGTCCTCCCGCGTATCCGTCTAGGGCCAGTCTCGAAGTGGTTGGGTCGTGGGTTTTCCACAGCCGTGGGTGTGGTCTTTCTTTGGTGTGTGGGGTGGCTTGACA
>NZ_JBHLZP010001125.1:0-1015 GCF_042429965.1 Actinoallomurus acaciae | reverse complement strand
AGCTCGGTGCGCCGCGCCTCCATCACCGGGCCGTACGCGGCGGTCGCCGCGGCGATGGCGCGCAGCTCCTCCGCGAGGGCCTCATCACGTCGCGCGGCGCAGGCCCGCATGCCCGCCACGAGGACCGGCCAGGAGTGCCGCACGTCCCGGTCGAGGTCGTGCTCGGCGATGGCGCGGCTCGTGGCCTCGACCGCGCCCGGCACGTCGCCCTCGGCCAGTCGCCACTCGATGACGAGGCTGGCCAGTGGCAACACCTGCTGCGGGTACGGGTCGTCGGCGGCGAGCAGCGCCCGCAGCTCCTCCACGATCCGGGCCGCGACGTCGCTCTCGCCGCGGGCGACGGCGATCTCACCCCGGTTGAGCAGGTGCTGGCCGCGCAGGCCAGGCGTCGGCACGAGCTCCATGGCCCGCTCGAAGGTCTCGACGGCGTCGTCCCAGCGGCCGAGGGAGATCTGCGCCTCCGCGAGGTTGTTCGCCGCGTAGACCCCCTGGGTGCGGGCCTGGCCGAGCGCCTCGGCCCGCGAGAGCGCCTGCTGCGCCGTCGCGATCGCCGCCTCGGACCGCCCGCTCCCCTCCAGGGCGTCGGCCGTGTTCACCATCGACCGGAGCACCGACCCGCCGTCGCGGATGTGCTCGGCCCGCGTACGCGCGGTCCCCAGCAGGGCCAGCGCCGCGTCGAACCGGCCGCCGACCGCCTCGGAGATGGAGAGGTTGTTCAGGGCGTCCGCCGCGATGCAGTCATCCTCGAACCGGTCCGCCAGCGTGAGGGTCTCCTCGCTGATCGGGCGGGCCTCGTCGTGGCGGCCGAGGAGCACCAGCGTGCGGCCCAGCGGCGCCAGCACCTCCGCCCGTGCGATCGAGGCCTCCGGCACCAGGCTCTGCGCCCGGCGCAGGTCCTCCAGGCCGCCCGTACGGCCCAGCACGAAGGTCAGCCAGGCGCGCCGGCGGAGCAGCAGGGCGACGCGCTCGGGGTCGGTCCGCTCGTCGAGGTCGGCGAGGGCGGCACGGACGAACG
>NZ_JBHLZP010001124.1:0-1016 GCF_042429965.1 Actinoallomurus acaciae | reverse complement strand
CTTGCACCAACATGGCCGGGTTAGCATTGGTAGCAATAGTCCTGTATGCCGTGGTATCGGTGGAGAGCGCTGCGACAGAGACCAAGGTTGCCATCCCTCGCCCGTTCCACTACCCCGACTTGGTGGACGACTACAAGAACGCCGTCAAAGAACTGCTTGAGCTGTCCCCGCCTGGTGGAGATTTCGGATCGGCTTATAACTTACACGGTCTACCAATCAACGACAGCAGACTCCACTACGGCTTCCTAGTAGCCACTCTCGACGTGATATCAGAAGCTTTGAGCGTCTTATGTCCACCATCATACGAGAGCGAATATTTCCCAGCGGTGAGGAAGGCGGTGGCAGCTACCTTGGAAAGTACCTCGTCCATTGGCAACCAATTGTCTTTGGTCCTGACTGTTGTGGACGGTAATCTACAAAATGCTCTAGAACTTGTGGAAGAGAAATGCGGACAAGGCCAAGACGATTGTGATCAAGCCGTACGGGATGCTGTAGACGCGGACTCTGAGAAGTACGCCCAAGCCCTCGATCTCTTGCAACTAGTTGGAAGGGCCAGTGAATTGTACTTGCAGAACACCTACAGGGCAGAAGCTACTAATTTCTCCATCCTCAAGTTACTCGTTGAAAGCCAAGATGAATTGAAGCCGCTGGCTTTGAGTGTAGCCAAAGTGAAGATGGCGCTGAATACCCGAGGACATGCCCCAAATAACCAGGTCCAGTGCTCGCCTACACAATAAAGTAATAACTAATGCGGCTTGGCTTCGAAATCGTAATTTTAAAAAACAAGACCAATATTTGGACTGGACTATGCTGCAATAATGTTCAAAAGTATACGCTACGTATCCAGTAATTATTTTTAATGCCGGCTGAGTTGTAGGATTCGGGTCATCGTTTTAAATTAGCTTTTGAGGACTGAATTTTGGATAGTTAAGTAAATCGCTCGTCTCGTTAACTGTTTTTATGATCGATTAATCGAAATGTGTTTACTTATGAATTTCTATGTAGTTGAACAAAAC
>NZ_JBHLZP010001123.1:0-1018 GCF_042429965.1 Actinoallomurus acaciae | reverse complement strand
TCAGCCTGTGGGAGGAGATCGCGCAGCTGGCGGACTTCGATAAGGTTCCGGACTATGTCGGTTATCTCTCACATTACTCTGCACGCGCCAGCTTGTAGACGACGCTTGGCCTTGAGGTGACGGCATGATCACGGTCGAAGAGTTCAAACAGGCCGTGAAGAACAGCTGTGTGGGGAAGAAGTATGACGACTTCCCCCAAGCGATGAAGGCTTTCATTGAGTCCAACTTCAAGACCATTGACATCAACGAGGACGGAGTAATGGGCGTCGAAGAATACAGATATGACTGCGTTCAGCGAATGGTTGTGGAGGACATCAAGGTCATCGATGACGCCTATAACACACTGCTCAATGACGACGACAGAAAAAAGGGTGGTCTTACTCTTTCAAGATACCAGGAGTTGTTCGCGCTGTTCCTAGGAGACAACAGCGAAGACTGCCCTGCGAAGCACCTATTCGGCCCCTTAGAGCTCTAATCAATGCCTAGACTACACTTTAGAGCTATAAGCACGGCCTGGACTAAGCTTTAGAGATGTTTTCACGGCATAAACTAAACTATAGAGCTGTTTTCACGGCGTAACTAAAATAAACTTTAGAGCTCTTTTCATGGCCTAGACTAAGCTTTGACTGACACACCTATTGTTAACTATTTGTAATAACGACGCGAGGCGGAAATGTTGGGTTTGACGGCTACAGTCGCCTTTCGGGTCTTGTGTGCTTAAATGTTGGATAAAGTTAGGGCTACCAAAGAAATGTTAACACTGAAAGATCAAATTCGTCACTCAAAAGATCAAATTGGTCAACTTGGTAAGGTTTTGTTTCTGTTAAAACCATTGATGACTAACAATGGACAGTTTACAAACCTGGACACCAAAGATGGAAATGTAAAGCGTCAATTTCCTGTACCTGTACCATCTAGGTACTGACGTAACACCTCGCCGATCCGGTAGAGTCCTCAATGGATGCCCAGAACCAATAAAGCTGCCATAGTCCAGGTCTGCCCCGCACTACAAGGCCCG
>NZ_JBHLZP010001122.1:0-1022 GCF_042429965.1 Actinoallomurus acaciae | reverse complement strand
CCCGGCAGGCGGCCCGGCTGCGGTACGAGCTGGCGTACACGCTCCTGCTCGCCGGGCGGGCCGCCGAGGCGGTGACGGAGGCGGAGCGGGTGCTGGAGCAGCGGGACCTGCCGGACGAGATGCGCGGCGCCGCCGAGCAGGTGCTGTTCCGCGGCATGTTCGCCAACCACGACCGGCGGGGGCACGAGCGGGCGAAGGCGGTCGTGGCCGCCGGCGAACGCCACGGCCCGATCGCCCTGGTCGGGGCGCACATGCTGCTCACCACCGACACCTGGGCCGAGGGGCGGTGCGCCGAGGCGATCGGGCACATCCGCGAGGCCACCCGGATCGCGGCGGGCGGGTCGCTCAAGGCCCGGTACGCGCATCCACGGCTGCACCTGATCAGCCTGCTCACCGACATCCGCCGGCTGGAGGAGGCCGAGAGCGCCCTGCGGATCGCCGACGAGGAGATCGCGGCACTGGGGCACACGGCGTACAGCCCGTGCCCGGCGATCCTCCGTGCCCGGCTGCGCCTCGCGCAGGGCCGGCTCGATGACGCCGCCGCCGAGGCCCGGGCGGGGCTCGTCCGGTCCGATGAGGTGGGCACGCACGCGTTCGACCTGGTGGCCTTCGCGGTACTCGCTCTCGTCGCGGTGTCGCGCGGCGACGTCGATACCGCCGTGCGGAGCGTGGAGCGGTACGAGTCCTCACACCGGCGGGGCAGGGGCGCGACCTACGGGATGCGCTGGGGCGACTGGGCCGTGACCCGGGTCGTCGACGCCCGGGCGGGCGCGGAGCGGGCCATCGAGGAGTTCCACTCGCGGTTCCTGGGCACCCTCGAACATCGCCGGCTGCTCATGACCGAGCCCAACGCCGCCGCCTGGCTGACCCGTGCCGCCCTCGCCGCCGGCGAACGGCCGGTCGGCGAGGCCTTCACCGCGATGGCCGAGACCCTCGCCCACGCCAACCCCGGCTTCCCGACCTACGCCGCGTCCGCCTCCCCCGCCCGGGGGATCGCCGGCGAGGACCCCACGGCGCTGGCC
>NZ_JBHLZP010001121.1:0-1023 GCF_042429965.1 Actinoallomurus acaciae | reverse complement strand
AGGCCACCGGCCAGCTCGGCGGCGAGCCGGTCCAGCGAGGCGGCGATCCTCGTGAGCGGGGTGCCCGGCGCGGGTTCGTCGACGATGTCGTCGGCGTGGCGGGCGAAGCCGTACAGGGCGTGGATCGCCGGCCGGCGCGACGGCGGCAGCAGCCGGGTCGCGAGGAAGAAGGTCCGGCCGTGCCGGGCGTTGAGGGCCCGGCACCGCAGGTAGGCGTCCCGCAGGGACGGCTCGGTGATCCCGGCGGCGGCCAGCTCCCGCTCGGTCATGAGTCCTCCCGCGTCGGAGGGTGTGACCACTGGGACGTGTCTTCGGTTCCCTCGCTCCGCTCGGTCATGAATCCTCCTGCGTCGGAGGGTGTGACCACAGGGGCGTGTTCTCGATTCCCTCGCTCCGCTCGGTCATGGCGGTCCGGGGTGGTGCGCGTGGCCGCCGGTGATCCGGTCGGCGGCCAGCCGCCCGGACACCAGCGCGGTCGGGACGCCGACGCCCGGCACGGTGCCGCAGCCGGCCAGTACCACGTTGTCGGTCGTACGGGGAAGGTTGGCGGGCCGGAACGGGCCGGTCTGGCCGAAGGTGTGCGCCAGGCTGAAGGGCGTGCCGGCGAGGAGCCCCTGGCGGCGCCAGTCGGCGGGGGTGATGACGTGCAGGACGTCCTTCACGTGGACGCGCAGGCCGGACCGTACGGCCGTGGCCTGGATGAGTTCTTCCGCGTACGCCGGGCCGATGCGGTCCCAGTCGAGCCGTGCGCGGGCGAGGTTGGGCGCCGGGGCGAGCACGGACACGAGCTGGCGTCCCTCGGGGGCGAGCGCGGCGTCGGTGACCGTCGGGCGGGTCAGCAGCAGCGACGGGTCACGCATCGGCCGGCCGTCGCGGATCAGATCGTCGAAGGTCGTGTGCCAGGCCCGGCCGAACAGCAGGTTGTGGTGGGCGGTGCCGTACGCGCCGGGCCGCCCGTCGCCGGAGACGCCGAGGTGCACGACGACGGCCGACGGCGCGGCCACGAGGCGGGCGGGCCGCCGG
>NZ_JBHLZP010001120.1:0-1025 GCF_042429965.1 Actinoallomurus acaciae | reverse complement strand
GTACCGCGCGTTGCGCCCGGGCCGCTTCCTGCTGGTCGTGCCGCCCGGCACCGACGGTTCGGCGATCGCCGCCTGGCGTGATCGGGTCGACCTGGCCACCGCGGGCGGGGCGACGCGCACGACCGTCCTCGTACGCCCGGACGGCTACATCGCCTGGGCCGCGGACGGACCCGACGGACGGTCGGCCGTACGCGCGGCGCTACGCCAGTGGTGCGGCCCGGCGGCGGGCCGCGTCGCGCACTGATCGATTCCGCGCCTCACGGGCCTCAGCCGGCGGAGTCCTCCTCGTCGGCGTCGTCGTCCCGTGTCTCGTGGTGAGCCTCCTTGGTGCCGTCGTAGCGCCGGCTGACCGACTCGGCCGCGCGGTCGGACAGTTCCGACGCGGCGCGGACGTGGTCGTGCTGCTTCTCCTGCTCCTGCTCCTCGGGCGCCTCGTCGTCGCGCCGGCCCTCGGTCTCCATCGGCCCGCCTCCTCGTGGGTCGTCATCGGTCACGGTCCCGCCCTACCCGAACGGGAACGGTTCGATCATCGGACCCGATAGGTTCGGTCCATGAACGGCGGCCGGGCGACGGAGTGGGAGGCGGAGCACACCGTCTCGGCGGAACGGGCGAGCGACCTGATCGGCGCGCGCTTCCCCGACCTGCGCGGCGCGGCCGTCGAGGCGCTGGCCACCGGCTGGGACAACACCGTGTTCCTCGTCGGCGGAGAATGGATCTTTCGGTTCCCGCGCCGTTCGGTCGCGCTTCCCGGCGTCCGGCGGGAGATAGCGGTGCTGCCCGGGCTGGCCCCGCGGCTGCCACTGCCCGTACCCGTGCCGGAGTTCGCCGGGCAGCCGTCACCGGAGTTCCCGTGGCCGTTCTGGGGCGCCCGGCGCGTACCCGGCCGTGAGCTCGCGGAGGCGGGACTGCCCGACGGTGCGCGGACCGGCGCGGCGGCCGGCCTCGGCGCGTTCCTTCGTACGCTGCACGACCCGGATCTGGTCCCGGTCGTGGCGGGCGAACTGCCGCGTGACCCGTTGAGCCGC
>NZ_JBHLZP010001119.1:0-1028 GCF_042429965.1 Actinoallomurus acaciae | reverse complement strand
TGTACTGTCCCGTGAGGTTGGGGATGCGGCTGGCGGGTGGTCGGCCTCCCAGCGCGGTGTGTGTGCGGTGGTGATTGTAGTTGTGTAGCCAGTCGGGGAAGGCTTGGCGGCGTTCGGTCTCTGAGCGGTGGGGGCGGGCGTAGGCCCATTCCTCTAGCAGGGTGCGGTTGAAGCGTTCGACCTTGCCGTTGGTTTGAGGCCGGTAGGGGCGGGTGTGTTTGTGGGTGATGCCGGCGGCGGCCAGGGCATCGCGCCAGGGATGGGACTTGTAGCAGGCGCCGTTATCTGTGATGACGCGTTTGACGGTGATGCCGGCCGCGGTGAAGAAGGCGTGGGCGCGGGTCCAGAACGCGGCGGCGGTGTGTTTGCGTTCGTCGGGGAGGATTTCGCTGTAGGCCAGGCGGGAGTGGTCATCGACGGCGGTGTGGATATAGCTGTAGCCGGCGCCGGAGCGGGTTTTGCGCCCGGCCGGGCGGCCCAGGACCTTGTGCCCGCCGCCATCGGGGATGTTGCCCAGCTTCTTAATGTCCACATGCACCAACTCGCCCGGCGCGGCGCGCTCATAGCGGCGGATCACCCGCCCGGTCGCACGATCCATCCACGCCAGGCGATTGAGGCGGTACCGGACAAGCACCCGGTGCACGGTAGCCGGATTCAGCCGCAGCAGTCCGGCGATCCGGGCCGGCCCCCAGCGGCGGGTCACCCGGACTTTGATGATCCGCCGTTCGGTTCGGGTGGGGGTGCGTCGGGGACTGGTGTGCGGGCGGCTGGAACGGTCGGCCATCCCTGCCTCCCCACAGGCGCGGTAGCGGTCCGCCCACCGTTTCGCGGTCGTGGGTGAGACCTGGAAGCGTTCAGCGGCCCGCCGCAACGGCCAGCCATCCTCGACGACACGACGGGCCACTCGCAGACGCCCGGTCTCGGTCAGGGGTGCGTTACGGTGCGGCATGAGGGCCTTCCTGGTCGCCGGTGCAGAAATCGCAATCCACACCGAGCCAGAAGGCCCTCACCTACTTCAAGATCATCCA
>NZ_JBHLZP010001118.1:0-1036 GCF_042429965.1 Actinoallomurus acaciae | reverse complement strand
CCGCCCCGGGTGGACGGCTCCGCCGGGCGCGGCCGGTCGGCGGGCAGCGGCAGCTCCGTCGGCAGGTCGGCCAGGGTCTCGGTCCAGTACGCGAGCTGCCGTGTGGCCAGGCTCGCCGGGTCGTCGCGCTCGCCGAGCAGCCGCCGCTGCCACAGCGCGTAGTCGGCGTACTGCACCGGCAGCTCCGGCCAGGACGGCACGGTCCCGGCGAGCCGCGCCGCGTACGCCTGGTCGAGGTCGCGGCGTAGCGGAACGTCGGACCACTCGTCGCCCGCGACGTGGTGCAACAGGAGCAGCAGGACGTGGACGCGGGGCCCGAGCCGGAACACCGTGACCCGCAGCGGAGGCTCGGCGTCGAGCGCGAAGCCGTACGCGGCGGCCTCGGCGAGCCGCGCCGGAAGCTCCTCGGGCGTGGTCTCGTGGACCGGCGCGTCGACCGGTCCGGGTGGGAGGATCCGCTGGTAAGGCGTGCCGTCGTGTTCCTCGAAGACCGTCCGCAGCGGCTCGTGCCGGGCCGTGACGTCCGCCAGCGCCGCGCGCAGGGCGGGCAGGTCGAGGTCGCCCTCCAGGCGCCAGGCGATGGGGATGTTGTACGTCGGGCCGGGCCCGTCGAGCCGGTAGAGGAACCAGAGCCGCTGCTGTGCGTGGGACAGCGGGAGACGTTCGGGCCGCTCGCCCGCGGTGAGGGCGGGACGGTCCGCGCGGACGCCGTCGAGCCGCCGTGCGAGCCCGGCCGGTGTCGGCGACTCGAAGACGGCCCGGATGGGCAGGTCCGCGCCGAGCTCGGCGCGGATCCGGCCCGTGAGGCGCATGGCCAGCAAGGAGTGGCCGCCGAGGGCGAAGAAGTCGTCGTCGATGCCGGCGGGCAGGCCGAGCAGGTCCGCGAACAGCGCGCAGAGGGACGCCTCGCGCGGCGTACGGGGCCGGGCCGACGGGGCGGACGCCTGCGGCGCGGGCAGTGCGGCGTGGTCGAGCTTGCCGCTGACCGTGCGCGGCAACGCCTCGACCTCGACGAACACACTCGGCGTCATGTAGT
>NZ_JBHLZP010001117.1:0-1038 GCF_042429965.1 Actinoallomurus acaciae | reverse complement strand
GGGGTTCGGCGTGGCCGTGTGGTCCGGTGGAGCGGGCGGCGGGGGCTCGGCCGCCGACCCCGGGTCGGGAGGGGGTTCGGGGGCCGGGGGCGGCGGCACGTCGTCCGGTGTGGTCATCGAACGGCCCCCGTCCACGCCGCGCGCAGCTCGTCCAGGTTCGCCATCTCGATCAGGGCGATGCCCGGCAGCCCGGGGCCGGGGGCCTCCGGGCGGATCCGCACGCACACGACCCGGTCGAACCGGCGCCGCAACGTGCCCGCACGCGTGATGTCCCCCCGCGCGCCGGTGAGGACGACGAGCGACCCGCCCGCGCGTACCCGGCGGGCGACGTCGAGCGCCTCGTGCGGCACGTCGTGTGCCCTGAGCACGGCCAGCCGGTCCAGGATCAGCTCGATGTCGTGCGGCCCGCCGCGCGTCTCCACGAGAGGCCCGTCGCCGGTCAGGACCCGTACGGGGAAGTTCGCCGCGGAGGCGCCGGCCGCGACCGAGGCGGCGGCGTCGACGGCCAGCTCGAAGTCGTCCGGGTCGGGGTAGGCGTTCTCGTTCGTGTCGATCACGATGGTCGTCTGCGGCAGGCTCGCGTCCACGAGCTGGCGGACCATGAGCGTGCCCGTGCGCGCGCTGGACCGCCAGTGGATGTACCGCAGGTCGTCGCCCACGACGTACTCGCGGAGCGCGTGGAAGGTGACCGTGCCGGCCGGGGCGGTGTCGGTCGTCGGGCCTTCGAGGTGGTGGTTGCGGCCGGAGGGCATCAGCGGAAGCGCGACCGTCCGCGGGCGTACGAGGAGGTTCTGGACGTCGCCGTACTCCCGCACGCGCCGCGCCAGGCCGAACGGGTCGGCGCGCACGAGACGCAGCGGGCCGACGGGGATCTCCCCGCGCCGGTCCGTGGGCAGCGCGTACGTGACCGTCTCGGGACGGTCCGGTCGCAGGCCGGGCGGCTCGACGTCGATGGCGTCCGCGCCGCAGGCGTCGTGGGCGCGCATGCCGGCGCGCCGGAGCCGCCCGGTGTTGGTGACGTGCAGCACGCCGCCGGCC
>NZ_JBHLZP010001116.1:0-1039 GCF_042429965.1 Actinoallomurus acaciae | reverse complement strand
GGGCATGAGATTTTGAACAATCCTTATCATTATCTAGATGCAGGCGGAAGATATGCAGTTGTTGTGTCGATAGTCCCATTTAATGCAACGTTCAACTGTTTTTCCAGAAGCAAAAACTCCATGGTCTTTAAATTCCGAATTTAGGTAATCAGTTCGCTCGGAAGAAATTCAACCAATTGTTTCATTAGACCTTTTTTGGAGCCTCCATGTTCTAGTTAGTTGAATTCGGGACTGTTATAGGCAGCGAGGTATATGCTACATAGATGTTTTTTGTAGAACAACACAAGTTTCTGTCTTCACTGTTGCATATCTATCACTCTGAAATGACGCAGTCGTTTAGAAAGGCATTTCAGCCGTTGTTGAAATGTCCGTTCCAGTTGATTGGAAATTGACGAGATCTGATCAGTCATTTTATATTCCATACAATCTTGCTAGTAAACCATCTTCATACGAATGTAGTTTTTTACGACGATGTGTAGTTGGATTTGATGCGTTTGTGACGATGATGATGAGGATGCGATGAGGCCCGGCACGCAGTGGTTGTGCTCAGCAGAAGTGCATATCCTTGAAGGTCTTCTTGTCCTTGTAGATGGAGCCCCAGGCTCCGTAGTCCTTTTTCTGCTCGGGTTTCTTAGCGGGCTGCTGGCTGGTAGCAAACCCTTTATTCATTGGAGACGCTACATCCAAGTACTTGCAGGCCTGGTTGGCCTTCGAAGTGGTTTTGCATTCGTCGCCGCGAGCCATTTTGTCCTAATCACTGTGACGCTGCCGGTGCCGGATGGGAGACGATGGAGGTGACGGTGAGGTGGGAGTGAGGGTCTACGGCACGTGCTGGAGGTGCGTGAGCACCGCGTGTTCCAAACGGTTTCCGGTGTTAGCCCGACGGCTGCCTTTCCGTGTGCACAGGTTCTTAGCGAGCCTTGGTAGAAATTTGTCGGTAATCGCGAACTTTCTCTGCGATCTTGTCATTGACACATACAATTTTTTTAAGAAAAATAAAAATGACACTCCGAAAATTTAACTTTACGGCCAACTGGTT
>NZ_JBHLZP010001115.1:1270-1721 GCF_042429965.1 Actinoallomurus acaciae | reverse complement strand
CGTGGCCGGTCCGGTCACCGAGGTGCCGCCGGAGATCGCGCGCCTCCAGGTCGGCGGCACCGACCTGGAGCGCGAGGAGGAGCCCAAGCCGCCGCCGGCCCCGCCGTACGCTCTCATCGGCCTGAACCCCGGCGCGCCCATGACGACCGGCAAGGCGGCCGCGCAGTGCGGGCACGCCGCACATCTGCTGCTCCGCGCCCGCGGCGCGTGGCCGGGCCTGCGGGTACGCGTGGTCGAGGCGGACGAGTGGAGCCGCACGGTCGCCGAGGCGGACGTCGTCGTACGCGACGGCGGTTTCACCGAAGTGGCCCCCGGAACGATGACTGCGGTGGCCCGGCTGGTGGTCTAGGGACGTGTTCCGAGGTCTCGTCGTCCGGGACGCTCCCCGTCGTCTGGGACGCTCCCCGTCGTCTGGGACGCTCCCCGTCGTCTGGGACGCTCCCCGTCGTCT
>NZ_JBHLZP010001115.1:0-1044 GCF_042429965.1 Actinoallomurus acaciae | reverse complement strand
CACTCCCCGCCCTCCCAGGGGGCGCCGACCCCACTTCCATTGTCAAGCCACCCCACACACCAAAGAAAGACCACACGCACGACTGTGGAAAACCCACGACCCGACCACTTCCAGACAGACCCTGGGGGCGTGGCCGTGCCGGTGGTCAACGGGTCAGGCCCAGTGTCGCGATCAGGTCCTCGTGGAGCTCGAACCACACCTGGTGGCACGAGTCCCGGTCGGTGCCCGTGATCCACGCCGGCTCCGCGCTCGCCAGCCGTAGCGCGGCGGCGAAGCGCCGGTGGTATCCGGCGAACCGGGCCAGGTGCGCGGTCAGGCGAGCCTCCAGCGCGGCGAGTACGCCGGCGGGCTCCTCGAGCATGGTGATCGTGGCGGCCCGCGTGACCGGCTGCTCGCCGATGCCCATCTCGGCGAGCTGCCAGGCCGTGCAGGCCGCGCTCACCACGTCGTTGACGGGCAGGAAGTCCCGGAGGACGTCCTCCACCGCCCCGCGGGCGCCCGCGGCGTCGAGCTCGGCCGCCAGGAGCCGCTCGCCCCGCTCTCGGCCGGCCTCGGTCAGGGACCAGCCGCCGTCGCCGGCGAAGGAGGAGTAGGTGGCCCAGCCGCAGGCCTGGGCGTCCAGCAGGTGCCCGGTCGTCTCGGCCTCGGGCAGCCCGGTCCGTTCGGCGATGCGTGTGGCGGTGGCGTAGCCGAGGGTACGCGCGGCGTGCAGCACCAGAACGTCGGCCGAAGTGGTCCGGCTCATCGGGCCGTCTCCTCATCAGTGCCGGTCACGGTGCCGACGGTGCCGTCCACGACGACAGGCTGCCCGTCGGTGAGCACGGTCATGGCGCCCTCGGCGGCCAGGACGGCGGGGATGGCGAACTCGCGGGCCACGATCGCGGCGTGCGCGAGCATGCCCCCGGTCTCGGTGACCACCGCGGCCGCGCGGGCCAGCAGCGGTGTCCAGGCCGGCGAGGTCGTGCGGCAGACCAGCACGTCGCCGGGGGCGAAGCGGCCGAAGTCGTCCAGCCCGGCGATCAGCCGCGCTCGGCCGGCGGCGGT
>NZ_JBHLZP010001114.1:0-1052 GCF_042429965.1 Actinoallomurus acaciae | reverse complement strand
CCACGTCGTGGTCGGCCCGTTCGAGGGCCGCGACGGCGGCGCGCCCGCCGGCGACGTACCCCGCCACCGCGAGCCGCGCGAACCCGGTCAGCGAGGCCGCGAGCGGTCCCCCGGAGTTCAGCAGGGCCTTCGCCCGGCCGGTCTGCAGCGCCAGGACCCGGCGCAACGGCGCGGTCGTCGGCACGCGGACCAGATCCTCCTCGGTGGCACCGAAGCGGCGCAGGTCCTCGGCCGGCAGGTAGACCCGGCCCCGCCCGTGGTCCTCGGCGACGTCCTGGCAGTGCTCGATGATCTGCAGCGCCGTGCAGACGCGGTCCGACAGGGCGAACCGCGACGGGTCGGCGCGGCCGAAGACGTGCAGCACGATGTGCCCGACCGGGTTGGCGGACAGCTCGCAGTAGCCGAGCAGATCCTCGAAGGTGGCGTACCGCCGCACCGACTGGTCACGGCGGTTCGCCGCCACGAGCCGGCGGAACGGCTCCGATGGGATCGCGCAGTCCTCCACCGTGCCGGCGAGCGCGCGGACGAAGGGCAGGCGCGGCGCCGATCCCGCGTAGAGGCGGGTCAGGTCGGCGTCGATCGCGTCGAGGTACGAAAGCCGCCACTCGGGTGCCGTCTCGTCCCCGGCGTCGTCCACCGAACGAGCAAACCGGTAAACGTTCAAAAGGTGGCCACGATAACGGCGCGGCAGCAGACGTGAGGCGACGGGAAAGTTCTCGTGCCGAGCCTTGCGCACGACGTCTCGCCTGGTGGGCACGCTGGACAGCATGAAGGAATGATCTCCGGCATGCCGTCGAATAAACTCGGACGCAGTTCAGCACCCTGCACATTACCCAATTTAGACAACGCATTATCGGATGCGAATGGCACGCTTATGGTAAATGCGACACCAAGTCCGGCCCAACGATTCGCGCGCCGGTTTCGCGGTGGTCTCCGGCGGCGGCCGGGCGGCCGGTCAGACCACGCCGTGGTCCCGCAGCGCCCCGACGCGAAGGCCGGCCGCGTGGCAGCGGTCCACGAGCTCCGGCAGGGCGCCGAGCGCCGACCGCCAC
>NZ_JBHLZP010001113.1:0-1053 GCF_042429965.1 Actinoallomurus acaciae | reverse complement strand
GCGGACGCCGCGCTGACGGTCCGCGTCCGCGACGAGGCGGCGCTCGCCGCCCAGGGCTTCGGCGGTCTCATCGCCGTCGGCGCGGGCTCGGCCCGCCCGCCGCGTCTGATCGAGCTGGCCTACGAGCCGGAGGGCGCCGCCGACGCACGGCACATCGTGCTCGTCGGCAAGGGCATCACCTTCGACTCGGGCGGTCTCTCCCTCAAGTCGAACGAGGGCATGAAGACCATGAAGACCGACATGGCCGGCGGTGCCGTCGTGATCGCCGTGATGAGCGCGCTGCGCGGGCTCGGCGTGCCGGTCAAGGTCACCGGGCTGGTCGCGGCGGCCGAGAACATGCCGTCCGGCTCGGCGATGCGTCCCGGTGACGTCATCCGCCACTACGGCGGCACGACCTCGGAGGTGCTCAACACCGACGCCGAGGGCCGCCTGGTCCTGGCCGACGCGCTCGCGTACGCCGACGCGGAGCTCGACCCCGCGGCCGTGGTCGACATCGCGACCCTGACCGGCGCCGCCAAGGTCGCGCTCGGCCTGCGGCACGCCGCGCTGTACTCCACCGACGAGACCCTGGCCGGCGACCTGCTGGAGGCGAGCGAGGGCAGCGGAGAGTCCCTGTGGCGGATGCCGCTGGTCGATGAGTATCGCCCGGCGATCGACTCCCACGTCGCCGACGTGGCGAACATCGGCCGCGGCGGCTTCAGCGCGGGCTCCATCATCGCGGGCCTGTTCCTGCGGGAGTTCGCCGGCGACCGCCCGTGGGCCCACCTGGACGTGGCCGGCCCCGCCCGCGCCACCGCCGACAACGCGGAGATCACCAAGGGTGCCACCGGCTACGGCGTCCGTCTGCTGCTGCGCTGGCTGACCTCGGCGAACTGACCGGGGCCGGCGCTCAGCGCGTGCGGGCGTCGACGGCCGGCAGGCCGCGGCGGCGTACCTCGGCCAGGATCCGCTCGGCGCCGGTGTCCCAGCCGGGCTGGATCCGGGTCGCCCAGCGTGCGGACGCCACGCCGGGCACGTCGTTCAGGCCCAGTGCCAGGATCTCGGCGCTCGGGG
>NZ_JBHLZP010001112.1:1160-2218 GCF_042429965.1 Actinoallomurus acaciae | reverse complement strand
CGTCCAGCGCCGCCTGGGCGGGCACCCCGGCCGCGTAGTCGAGCAGCTCGTCGCGGAACGCCGGGCCGGGCGGCGTGGCGAACGACCGGTCCAGCACCCCGGCGTGCAGCCGCGGACCCCAGTCGGTGGCCAGCGCGGTCAGGATCGCGTCCACGTCGCCATGGCCGCGCATGTGCGCGCCGGTGTCGACCAGCAGCAGGCCGGCCACCAGCCCGGCGTGCCCGGCCACGAGCCGCAGCGCGATCGCACCGCCGGTGGAATGCCCGATGACCACGACCGGTGCGCCGTGCCGCCGCACGATGTGCGCGGCGAGCCGATCGGCGACCGCGCCGAGGTCCCAGGGACCGGGCTCGGTCATCCAGGACACCGCGTCGATCTCGACCTGCCCCGCCAGCCGCCGCGCCAGCGGCCGGAACACCGCAGGCGCACAGAGCGTGCCGGGAATCGCCAGCACCACGGGCTCTCGCGCGATCTCGTCTCGGGTCGGCATCGATCCCTCCTCACGCCGACCCTAGGGCGTTGATGGGTTATGGCTGAAGCGGGCCAACGCGAGCGCGGGGCGGGCCGGCCCCGGCCTGCGCCGCGACGACGAACCCACCCCGGCGGTGTAGGTGTTCCCCCGCCTGGCTGCGCCGGCGGGTCGAAGCGATCGTCTGGACCCTGAAGAATTGGTTCGGCCTCGAACATCCCAACGCCCGTACCACCGACGGGCCATGGGCCCGCTCGGACCGAGGCCAGCGCTGCTTGGGCGTCGCGGGGTAGCGGTCAAGCCGTCCACGCCGATTCCACCCAGCGCAGCGGGTGTCTGGAAGCCGGTCAGCAACACCAGCGGGCCGCGATTGCTCAGCTCCAGGACACGTTCCAGAACTGGGCAGATGGCCAAGCCGTCCGGGACATTCCGCCGTCCGGGACGCTCCCCGCCGTCCGGGAGGCTCCCCGCCGTCCGGGAGGCTCCCCGCCGTCCGGGAGGCTCCCCGCCGTCCGGGAGGCTCCCCGCCCTTCGGGAGGCTCCCCGCCCTTCGGGAGGCTCCCCGCCCTTCGGGAGGCTCCCCGCCCTT
>NZ_JBHLZP010001112.1:0-1042 GCF_042429965.1 Actinoallomurus acaciae | reverse complement strand
GGGGGCGCCGACCCCACTTCCATTGTCAAGCCACCCCACACACCAAAGAAAGACCACACCCACGGCTGTGGAAAACTCACGACCCGACCGAGACAGGCCCTGACGTCGGCTCAGCCGGGCGGGCGGTCGAGGTGGGCGGAGACGACGACGTTCTGCGGGGTGTCGCGGCTCGGCCGGTCTGGTCCGCCGCGTACGGAGATCAGGCGGAGTTCCGGGCGGCCGGTGGTCGAGCGCTCGCGGGCGATGGCGTGTCTCACCGCGTCGGACGAGCGCCGGGAGCCGACCGGGACCTTCTGCAGGCGGCGCACGGAGTCGACCTTGAACCAGGCGACGCTGTGGTCGCGCCGGACCACCTTCACCCGGTCGCCCTCGACGACCTTCGTGAGGCGGTGGAAGGCGGCCGGGCCGCGCTCGGGGTCGACGTAGCCGACGATGATCTCGGGCGACTCCGCGGCGTCGGCGCGGTGGACCACGGCGCTCTTGCCCTCCGGACGCGCGCTCGACGGCGACTCGTGGGACGTGTGCCGGCGGACCGCGCGGACCGGGATGTTCGTGTCGCCCAGTTCGGCCCGCTGGGGGCTCGACCAGCGCACCGGGCTCGACCAGTGCCGATGGGGAGCGTGCCGATGCGCCGAGCCTCCGCGCGCCTGGTGCATCCCGGTGAGAATGGCGGCGGTCAGCAGGACGGCCGCGACACCGTTTCCGTTCGACACGTAAGGGTGATACCCGAGCCCGTCGGCCGAATACCAGATCACCCGGTAAAAATGACAGCAACCTAAGTTTGAAGTGCCGCGACAGGCCATGAATCGGGCTTTTTTCCTCAACGGGATTCCCGCGTGCGCGTTTCTGTACCGTGATCCGCCGGTGACCTCGTTCCGCGAGGACACGGACAGAATGCAACAGGGGGCTTCATGAAGGGCATTCGAGGACGTATCACAGCCGCCACGGCGCTCGGCGCCGCGAGCGTGCTGGCGGCCGTGGCGCTGCCGGGCACCGGCGCGCGAGCCGACGGCTCCTGCACTGCGGCGACCTGCCCGGCCAC
>NZ_JBHLZP010001111.1:0-1060 GCF_042429965.1 Actinoallomurus acaciae | reverse complement strand
TCTGGTCCTCGGGGTCGGCTCGGGTGGCGGCCCCGCGCAGTGGGCGGCCGCCGGAGTGCCGTACGGCGAGCGTGGTGGACGCACCGACACGGCCTTGGAGCTGTTGCCGGCCCTGCTGGCCGGTGAGCGGGTGCGGCTCCCGGATGAGACGGGCGGGCCCGAGGTCGAGCTGGCCCCGCCCGTACCGGCGCCGCCGTTCTGGGTCGGTAACGCGTCCGCGGTCGCCCTGCGGCGAGCCGCGCGGCTCGGCGACGGCTGGTTTCCCTCGCTGGTGCCGCCGCGGGAGGTGGCCACCGGCGCGGCCCGGCTCGGCGAACTCTCCGCACGCCACCGAAGGCCCGTCCCGGTGATCGCCATCGGCGTGACGGGCGTCCTGGGGGCCGGCCCGGGGGTGCCGACCCGGGCGGAGATCGCCTCCTCCATCAGCAAGGGGTACGGGCGGCCGTTGGACCAGGTCATGTCCATCCCGGTCACCGGCTCACCCGCCGAGGCGGCCGAGCGCCTGGCCGCCTACCGCGACGCCGGGGCCGAACACGTCGTCATCGGCCTCGCCGGCGGAGACTGGCGCCGACAGTGCGAACTGCTCGCGGAGGTCCGGGCGGCACTCACCTGACCCGCCTTCCCGGAGACCACCCCACCGGAGCCGAACACGTCGTCACTGACGGAAACCGACGCCAGCACCGCGAACCCGCAAAGATCCCGGCCCTCCGAAGACCACCCCGCTCAGCAACGTTGGAGGTCGGGGAGTCGGCCTGCGAAGAACGCTCCGGGCGGCACGCCCATCATGCTGCGGAAATCCGCGGTCATGTGGGACTGGTCGTAGTAGCCGGTGGCCGCGGCGAGCTGGGCCAGCCCCGGTGAACGACCGCCGTGGGCGAGCGCGTCGCGGAGGCGGGCGATGCGGGCGAAGGCCTTGGGCGTGAGCCCGGCGTCCTCGGTGAGCAGGTCGCGGAGGTGGCGTTCGCTGACGCCCATCCGCCGGGTGAGGTCGCTCAGGCGCTCCCGCCCGCGGTCCGACAACGCCGTGGCGGCGGCGCCGACCAGGCCGTCGCGGTCGTCG
>NZ_JBHLZP010001110.1:0-1060 GCF_042429965.1 Actinoallomurus acaciae | reverse complement strand
GGCACCGCGACCAGGCACCGCGACCAGGCACCGCGACCAGGCACCGCGACCAGGCACCGCGACCAGGCACCGCGACGAGGGGCCGCTACAACGCCGGTTTCAGAATGTGGCGCGCCGGTGGGTGCGGCGGCTCGGAGGTCGGAGCCACCAGGACAGGACCATCAGCGTCGCGATGACGGTGAGCGGCACCAGCTCACCAAGGGCATAGCCGGTGGTCAGGTGGGACACGATGGCTCCGCTGTAGGTGAAGAAGGCCCCCGCGTAGGCCCACTCCTTCAGCAACGCGCAACCCGGGACCAGCAGGGCCGCGGCGCCCAGCATCTTCCAGCAGCCCAGCAGCACCAGGAAGTAGGACGGGTAGCCCAGGTTCACCGCGAGGTCGAGGACGTACGGGATGCGTGCGACGTCCCACAGGCCGCCGACCCCCAGTTCGGCCGTCACCAGGATGGTGACCGTCCAGTACGCGAGCGCCCGCCGGTGCACGGATCCGAACCGGATGAGGGTTCGTCCGTCAGCAGTATCACTACATGTAGCTTTACTACTCATACACCTGACGGTAGCTTTGCTACCTATGAGGGCGCAAGCGTTGAAGGGTCATCTGGACGGCATGCTTCTCGCCGCGCTGGAGGACGGTCCCCGCCACGGCTACGCGGTCATGGAGATCCTGCGCGCGGGCAGCGACGGCCGGTTCGACCTGCCCACCGGCACGATCTATCCGGCCCTGCGGCGGCTCGAACGCGCCGGGTACGTCCGCGCGCAGTGGGCCGAGGAGGGCGGGCGGCGCCGGCGGGTGTACGAGCTCACCCCCGGCGGCCGCCGGATGCTCGACGACGAACGCCACGCGTGGGAGGAGTTCTCCGCCGCCGTCACCACCCTGCTCGGGCCGCGGCCGCGGCCGGTGACATCGTGACCGGCCCCGGCGCCGCGTACGACGTCATCGGGGTCTACCTAGAAGAAATCTCCGCCCGGCTGACCGGCCCGGCGCGGGCGCGCCGCGACATCCTCGCCGAGCTGAGGGCCGCTCTCGCCGACGCGGCCGACGCCCACCGGTCCGCCGGGC
>NZ_JBHLZP010001109.1:0-1073 GCF_042429965.1 Actinoallomurus acaciae | reverse complement strand
CTCCGCCCGCGCGCGCCGGCTCGGCTGGCGGCTGGCCGCCGCCTGCCTCGCGCTCGAGGTCGTCATGGGCGTCGCCGCGGTGCGCGAACAGCGCACGCGTGAACGCGTCGACACCCTGAACCACGAGATCGCGGCGGTGGTGGCCGCGCCCGACGCGCGTACGGTCACCGGCCCGGTCCGGCCCGGCGGCACCGGTACCGTCGTCGCGTCCCGCTCGCTCGGCAAGGCGGTCATCGTCATGTCCGGGCTGCCCTCGCTGCCGTCGGCCAAGACGTACGAGCTGTGGCTCATGGGACCCCGGCCGCCGCGTCCGGCGGGAACCGTGCGCCCACCCGCCTCGGGCGACCCCGGCCCGATGCTGGCGACCGGCCTCGGCGACGCGACCCGGATCGGCCTCACCGTCGAACCGGCCTCGGGATCGCCTCGGCCGACCACGGCACCGATCTTCGCCGTCGCACTCTCGTGACGGGCGACAGGCCGCTTTCCCCGATCGTGACCCGAGGCCCGTCGCGGTGGGTGACCCATGGGAGTCCCATGGCCGTCGTGGCGTTGCCCGCCCTCGGCGCCCGGACGTATCGTCCCGTGAGTCCTCTGTCACAGGTCGTGACGGACGGCTCCGACTCCGGGCAGGGAAGAGGTCCGCAATGCCGCGGACAACAGAACACATCGGTGCGGTCTTCGCCCGGCGAGAGGCTCCCGGGCGTGCGCTGGCGGCCGACGCGGAAGCGCTCGCGGAGGCCTGTCAGGCGATGGCCGGGCGCTTTCACCGGGGCGGCCGGCTGTTCACCTTCGGCAACGGCGGCGCGGCCACCGACGCCCAGCACATCGCGGTCGAGTTCGTCCACCCGGTGATCGTCGGCAAACGCGCGCTGCCCGCGCTGTCGCTCACCGGCGACGTCGCCACGCTGACCGGGGTCGGCGCCGCGGCCGGGTTCGCCGAGGTCTTCGCGCACCAGCTGCGGCACTTCGCCGCGCCCGACGACATCGCGCTCGGCATCACGCTCGATCACGCTGAAGGACAAGGACTCCTCGGCCGACCATCAGCGCTGCAGGTGGGAGGACATCAACACCGC
>NZ_JBHLZP010001108.1:0-1075 GCF_042429965.1 Actinoallomurus acaciae | reverse complement strand
CTCCAGCGCGCGTGCGGCGAGGCGTTCACAGTCGGCGAGGGTGCGCTCCGCCAGGCTCGCGCGTACGGCCGGCAGGGCACGCGGGCTCATGGACAGCTCGGTGATGCCGAGCCCGCCGCGGACCGGCGCCAGCAGCGGGTCGGCCGCAGCCTCCCCGCACACCCCCACCGACCGGCCCGACGCCTTTCCGGCCGCCGCGCACCGGCCGATCAGGTCGAGCAGTGCGGGCTGCCACGGATCGAGCAGGTCCGCCAGGCCGCCGGCCTGCCGGTCCGCGGCGAGCGTGTACTGGCTCAGGTCGTTCGTGCCGATGCTGAGGAAGTCCACGACGTCGAGGAACCGCGCCGCGCGCAGAGCCGCCGCCGGCACCTCGATCATCACGCCCGCGGTGGCCAGGCCGTGGTCGCGGGCCCGCGCGGCGAACTCCTCGGCCTCCGTACGGGTCGAGACCATCGGCGCCATCACCCAGACGTCGGCCGTGGTCCGCTCCGCGGCGATCGCGATGGCGTCGAGCTGGGTGGTGAGGATCTCCGGGCGGTCGCGCGCCACCCGCAGGCCGCGTACGCCGAGCGCCGGGTTGGGCTCCTCGGGCAGGCCGAGGAAGGGCAGCGGCTTGTCCGCGCCGGCGTCCAGGGTGCGTACGACGATCGTGCCGCGCTCGAAGAGGGCGAACGCCTCGGTGTAGGCGGCGACCTGTTCTTCGAGGTCGGGCGCGTCGTGGCGGTCCAGGAACAGGAACTCGGTGCGGAACAGTCCGACGCCCGCGACGTCGGTCAGGTCCACGCCCGCGAGGTCGGCGGCCGAGCCGATGTTGAGCATCAGGTCGACCGGGTGCCCGTCCGCGGTCCGTCCCGGGCCCTTCCCGCCCGCGAGCCGGGCGCGTTCCGCCTCCGCCCGTTCGCGCACGCGGGTCACCTCGTCCTCGGTGACTCCGGCGCACACCTGCCCGGTCGTGCCGTCCACCGTCACCGTCTCGCCGTCGGCGACGTCGAGCGCGCCGGCGCAGCCGACCACGGCGGGCAGGCCGAGGGAGCGCGCCAGGATGGAGGTGTGGCTGGTCGGGCCGCCGCGCTCG
>NZ_JBHLZP010001107.1:0-1078 GCF_042429965.1 Actinoallomurus acaciae | reverse complement strand
GACCTGCCGCTCGAAGAGCTGCGCGGGCACGTCGCGCTCGTCACCCAGGAGCACCACGTGTTCAAGGGGACGGTGCGCGACAACCTGCTGATGGCCCGGCCGGAGTCGACGGCGGAGGAGGTGGCCACGGCCCTGGCCGCGGTCGAGGCCGCCTGGGTCGCCGAGCTGCCGCAGGGCCTGGACACCCGGGTCGGCACGGGCGGCCTGGAGCTGTCGCCCGCGCAGGCCCAGCAGCTCGCGCTGGCCCGGCTGGTCCTCGCCGACCCGCACACACTGGTGCTGGACGAGGCGACGTCGCTGCTCGACCCACGGGCGGCGCGCCACCTCGAACGCACGCTGTCGGCGGTGCTGGCGGGCCGTACGGTCGTCGCGATCGCGCACCGGCTGCACACCGCCCACGACGCCGACCGGGTGGCCGTCGTCGAGGACGGCCGGATCACCGAGCTGGGCAGCCACGACGAGCTCATCGCGGCGGACGGTTCCTACGCCGCGCTGTGGGAGTCCTGGCACGGCGGCCCGGCGGAGCGGAACGCGGCCATCCGCGAGGCGTGAGAGGCGCGGGACCGGCGGCGGGCATGGGGGTCTCAGCGGCCGGTCCTATGCCTGTCCTGAGTATGGCGGGCCGGTGGGGTGGGGCGCGGTCGCCCGCGAGGCGTGGGGCCGGTGGTTGGCCGACCGCGGCTCAGACAGCGGGTGTGGGGGTTTCAGCGGCTGGTTCTATGCCGTGCTGTGGTGGCGGGCCGGTGGGGTGGGGCGCGGTCGCCCGCGAGGTGTGGGGCCGGTGGTGGCCGTCCGCGGCTCAGGCGGCGGGTGTGGGGGTTTCAGCGGCCGTTCTATGCCGTGCTGTGGGTGTCCTGGGATGGCGGGCCTTTGGGGCGGCGCGCGGTCGCCCGCGAGGTGCGGGGGCGGCGGCCGACCTCGATCCAGACGTCGGCCGTCGCGGTGCCGCGGACGGCGTGGAGGTCCCAGCAGCCGGGCCGGTCGAACCGGTAGCCGGCGCCCCACTCATCGCCCGGCCGCTGGTAGCTGCTGCCGCCGTGCGCCTCGGGACCCCAGGCGAGACGCCTGCTGCGCCCGT
>NZ_JBHLZP010001106.1:0-1078 GCF_042429965.1 Actinoallomurus acaciae | reverse complement strand
CCCTGGTCGACCGCGGCCGCGCGTTGGCGGCCGAGGCCGAGCACGCCGAGCCGGTGGTCCTGGCGGCGCTGGCCGACCCCGCGTTCGGACGCCGCCCCTTCGAGCACGCGCTGACGCTACTGGAGTACGCGGAACGGCTGCGACGCCGACGCCGACGCCGCATCGGCGAGGCACGGCCGTTCCTGACCACGACGCAGGAGACCTTCCTCCGGCTGGGCGCACGACCGTGGACGGAACGCGCATCCAGCGGTGTCGCCCCTGCCAACCTCCATGGTCGGTACACCTAGCGCGTTCGGCCGCGTCGGTGTAGCCAGAAGGGCAGGTAGGCGATCAGGACGACGGTCAGTGCCGAGCCGAACACCAGGTTCCCGGTCCTGCTTCCGCCCCACGGGGAGGACTTCAGCTGCGCTCCCACCGCCGCCGTCGTGGGATGCGCCGGGTCGTAGACGACCGTGGTCTCGGTGATGCCGTCCCTGATGTACCGGTGGCCGTCGATCGCCGGGTCGGCGGTCGTGACGCTGCCGCCCGCACGGGTCGTGAAGACCAGCCTCACGTGGTGGGACACGGAGGTGCCGCCGCGGCCTCCCTTCGAGAAGGTCGCTTGGTCGTGGACCTCGCCGGTCACCGCGACTCCGTGGTGCCGCAGCCGGTCGAGGAGGTGCGCGTCGCGGACACCACCGATGATCGTGGTCGTCAGCACGACCGGTCCGAAGACGGCGAGAGCCGGCACGGCGAGGCCGGAGAGCACGCTCCAGTCCCGTCGGCCTCGCCCGGGCGGCGCGGGCCGCTTGGGCGGCGCGGGTGGCACCGGGCGCCCGAGGGAACGGAACAGCAGGCGCGCGACCCGTTTCAGGGCCGCGGTCGCCCACTCCACTCCCTTGATGCTCACGCCCAGGCCCGCGATGAGCCCGGTGAAGAGGGCCACGACGCCGGCGAGGTAGCGCACCGCGCCGAACGAGCGCGGCAGCATCTGGGCCAGGAGCAGGCCCGCCATCCCGCCGTACACGCAGGCCGCCAGCACGACGACGGCCGCCACCGCCGCGGCCAGGCCCGTCCCGCGAGGCCGGGTCCGCAGCCG
>NZ_JBHLZP010001105.1:0-1078 GCF_042429965.1 Actinoallomurus acaciae | reverse complement strand
CGGCGGCCGGGGCGGCGGCCACACCCGCGCCGCGGCGGCGACCTGCGACGTGCTGGTGGCGGTGATCGTGGCGGCGCTCATCGTGCAGGCGCTGCGCGGCGCGGAGATCTGGGTGCTGGCGGGCCTCGCGGCCATCGCCTGCATCACCTACCTCATCGCCGTCCTGAGCATCAGCTGGTACTGATGACCCGCCGGTCTCAGTGTCACCGGCGTCCTGACATTCGGTAAGTGATCGGAGCTCCGGCAGCGAGCACCCGAATTGCCGGTGAACAGTCCCCCAACACTGACAATTCGCCCATAACGTCGCGCAGAATCGGTACGTGACCGGGCGAAGCGAGGGATCCGAGAGACACAGCACCTTGGTCACAGGTCCGGCGGAGGAGGGCCCGTGACCAATCCTGCTGCGTACCAGGGCGGCCCGGAGGGCTCTTTCGCGCGGCGGGGCCACGGCGGGCACGCCGCGCCGCCGCCCCCGCACGTCGGCTTCCACCCCGTCATCGACCTGGAGACCGGCACCGTCGTCGCGGTGAGCGCGCCCGCGCCCGCCGGCCGGGTCACCGATCTCGAGTCCGACATCGACCGGGCGATCCTCGCGGCCCACGCCACCTCTCAGCGTGAGACCCTCCTGCCGCTCCACGTGGCCCTGCGCGCCGCCACGCTCGCCGACGACCGCGGCATGGACCGCCTGCACCAGACGTTCACGAGCATGGGCCGCCGGCCGAGCGGCGTGATCATCTCGGTGGGCGGCCTCTTCGGCGGCATGCCTCCGCAGGAGGCCGTCGCACGGCTCGGCCGGCTGCGGGCCACGGGTTATCTCATCGCGATCGAGCACGCGGCCGACCTGCCGGCGCGTTTCGTCGCCGAGGTCGCGCCGTCCGTGCTCGCGCTCGACCCGGAACTGGCCCGCCGCGCGTCGGCGGACCCCCGTCGCGCGGCCCTGGTCGACGCCCTGGTCTCGCTGGGCCGGCGCACGGGCGGCCACGTGCTCGCCCCCGGCGTCGTCGACGACGAGCAGCTCGTCAGGCTGCGCGGGCTCGGTGTGCGGCTGGCCCAGGGACCGCTGCTCGCCGCACCGGAC
>NZ_JBHLZP010001104.1:0-1081 GCF_042429965.1 Actinoallomurus acaciae | reverse complement strand
CGCGCCGGACCGCGGCCGTCGCGCTGGCGGCCGGCCTCGTCCTCGTCGCGGCCCTCACCGTGGGCGGCTGGAAGGCATTGACGTCGAAGGCGGGCGCCCATGCCGGGCGCACCGGTCACACCGCCGGCACCACGGCCACGCCCGCGCCGCGGGAGATGACCCTGTCCGCGGGCAGCGGAGGCATCTGGGACGTGGCGTTCGCCCCCGACGGCAGGAGCCTGGCGAGCGCCGGCGAGGACGGCACGATCCGCCTGTGGGATGTGACCACCGGCCGTCAGACGGCGACGTTGATGAACGAACCCGGCCACGACAAGTTCCACGTGGTGTTCAGCCCCGACCGTACGACCTTGGCCACCGACGGCGAGCGCACCGACGAGATCCGGTTGTGGGACCTCGCCACCCACGATGTCATCGCCACCCTCACCGATCCGGACGAGGCCTCGGTCGACTCGCTGGCGTTCAGCCCGGACGGCGCCACCCTGGCCGTCGGCGCGAGCACGATGCCCACCATCGGCGACCCGGGCAGGCAGCTGGTCCGGCTCTGGGACGTGCGCACGCGACGCGTCATCGCCACCCGTTCCGGCATGAAGAAGGTCGTCGGCGCGGTCGCCTTCAGCCCGGACGGCACGGCCGTGGCCGCCCGCGGTGGCGACGACATGAAGACCGTCCGTCTTTGGAACGCCGACCGGGGCGACGTCCGCACCTCGTTCACCGGTCACACCGACGCGGTCTACCCGGTGGCGTTCAGTCCGGACGGACGGATGCTGGCGAGTGGCGCCACGGACCACACCATCCGGCTCTGGAAGGTGAGCTGACCCGGTCAGCGGGACGGGCCCCCGGTGGCCGGCAGCGCCTTCTCGAAGCAGACGCTGGGCGCGGCCCGCCGCCCGAACGGCGCGATACGGACGTAGCCGCGCGAGACGTAGAGCCCGGCGACGCGCAGGTCGGCCGCTGCCAGGCGGACGACCGCGAAGCCGCGCCGCCGGGCGAGGTCCTCCACGCCGGCCAGCAGCAGCCGTGAGATGCCCTGCCCGCGGTACGGCGGCCGTACGTAGAGGCGCTCGACCTCGGCGGTGTCGTA
>NZ_JBHLZP010001103.1:0-1084 GCF_042429965.1 Actinoallomurus acaciae | reverse complement strand
GTGGCGTCGACGAGCGTCACCCGCGCCCCGGCACGCACGGCGGCGGTCGCGGCGGCCAGCCCGGCCGGCCCCGCGCCGATGACGACGACGTGACGCGTCATGGTGTCTTCTCTGCGTGGGTCTGGGGGGTGACAGTGTCGCGGTCGCCCATGGCCGCGGGGGGTCCGGCCGGTTCCGCGCCGGTGATGGCGGCGTGGCGTGTCACGGTGCCTCCTCCGCGCGGGACCGGGTGGTGACCACGTCGCCGTCGCGGGCTCTGCGCAGGCAGGCTCGTACGTCGGGGACGTCGTCCACGGTGACCAGGCAGTCGAAGCAGACGCCGATGCCGCAGAACACGCCGCGCGGGGCTCCGGACGGTGCGCGTCGCCACGATCGGCGTCCGGCCGCGATGAGGATTCCGGCGATCGTCTGGCCGTCCCGGCCGGTCAGGGGTTCGCCGTCAATGGTGATCCGCAGCATCGGCGCGGCCCCGCTCGTGCGGCGGCTTCGCGGCATCAGGCGGCTCCCTCGGCCAGGACGGCGGGACGTCCCACGCGGAACGGGGCGGGGTCGACCTCCGGTGTTCGGCCCGTGACCAGGTCGGCGAGGAGGCGGGCGGTGCCGGGGGCGAGGCCGATGCCCGCGCCCTCGTGTCCCGTCGCGTGCCACAGGCCCTCGACGCGAGGGTCGGCACCGACGATCGGCAGGTGGTCGGCGACGTACGGGCGGAAGCCGCCGTACGCGCGCATCACCGGCACGCCGGACAGGCAGGGGAACAGCCGCAGCGCCCGCTCCGCGATCACCGAGAGGACCTTCGGCCGCAGCCGCTCGTCGAACCCGGCGGCGCGGCGCGAGGAGCCGAGCAGGACGGTTCCGGCGGGGGTGGACTCGACCACGGCCGAGGCCTGGAGCTCGTCCGCGTCGGCGCTCACGGCGCCCACGTAGTCGGCGTCGTACACCTTGTGGAAGACGGTCGGCGGCAGCGGCGTCGTGACGAGGATCTCGCCGCGCCGGGGCCGTACCCCGATCGGCGCGCCGAGGCGGCGGCTCAGCGCGCCCGCCCACGGGCCCGCGGCGTTGACGAACAGGTCCGCCTCCAGCGTGC
>NZ_JBHLZP010001102.1:0-1086 GCF_042429965.1 Actinoallomurus acaciae | reverse complement strand
TGGCTTGCCTCCGATGGCGGAGTGGGCTCGGTGGTGATTGTAGAAGTGGAGCCAGCCGGGCAGGGCTGCTCGACGTTGGGCTTTTGAGTTGTAGAGGGGGGCGTAGGCCCAGCCTTCGTCCAGGGTGCGGTGGAACCGCTCGATCTTCCCGTTGGTCTGGGGCCGGTAGGGTCGGGTGCGCTTGTGCTTGATGCCGAGTTCGGCGCACGCGTCACGCCAAACGTGGGACTTGTAGGCCGGGCCGTTATCGGAAGGCACTCGCTCCACGCTCACGCCGTGATCGGCGAACCACACGATGGCGCGCTGCAAGACCCCGATCGTGGTTGCGGCCTTTTCATCGGAACAGATCTCGGCGTAGGCCAGACGCGAGTGGTCGTCGATGACGGTGTGAACGAACGCGGTACCGATCGCGGGCCGGTGGTTCCCGCCCCGCTTGCCGGTGCGATGGGCGGTCGCGCGGGCGTTGCGTTTGCCTTGCTGCCGTCCGAGGTAGCGCCACCCGCCGCCGTCGGGCACGTTGCCGAACTTGGTGACGTCGATATGGATCAGCGACCCGGGACGGCCGTGTTCATAACGACGCGGGGCTCGCCGGTGACCCGGTCGATGTGGGAGAGCCGGTTGATTCGGCAGCGGACCGACACTGCGTGAACAGTCGAGGCCTGCATGTTGAGCCGGCCGGCGATCTAGGCGGGCCCGAGTCGCTGGCGCCACCGCAGAGCGCGATGCGTCGCACCGCCGGTTCGGAGGTCTTGGCCGGGCTGTGATGGGGACGTGAAGACCGGTCGGTCATTCCCGCCGGGCCCTCGTGGCGGTAGCGGTCGGCCCACTTCCTCGCGGTCTTGGGCGAGACCATGAACATCTTCGCCGCCGTAGCGCAGGACCAGCCGGACTCGACGACGAGCAGGGCGAGCCGCAAACGGGTGCGTGGGGTCAGGGCAGCGTTGGCATGGGTAGCGTGTGACACGAAGGCCTCCAGGTGTGTGAAGCGGTGAACCAGACAGCTCCACTTCACAACCGGAGGCCTTCACCTGTCAGACCGACACACCGCCGCCAGGCGGGACAACCTCCCCGGACATCACACCTAGG
>NZ_JBHLZP010001101.1:0-2149 GCF_042429965.1 Actinoallomurus acaciae | reverse complement strand
TCGGCCGGGCCGCCGGTGAGTCCGTACGGGCGGACCAGGCGTTCAAGGACATCGGGTTCGACTCGCTGACCGCCGTTCGGATGCGCAACAGGCTCGCCGAGGTGACGGACGTGAGGCTCGCGGCCACCGCGGTCTTCGACCACCCCAATCCGGCCGCGCTCGCCGAGCACCTGCACGCCGAACTCGGCGTCACCCCGCGCGAGACCGTACCGCCCGCGCTGCTCGAACTGGAACGGCTGGAACGCGCGCTGGGCGAACCACCCGAGGACGGGGCGCTGCGCGACCGGATCGTCGCGCGGCTCGACGCGCTGACCGCCCGCCTGGCCGGGCCCGGCGAGCCCGGTCCCGACCTGGAGGCGGCGAGCGACGACCAGCTCTTCGCGCTCGTCGACCACGAACTCGGACAGGCATGAAGGAAGGACGCATGTCGAACGACGAGAAGCTGCGCGAGTACCTGCGGCGGGTCCTCGCCGACCTGCGGCGGACCCGCCGGCGGCTGCACGAGGCCGAGGCGCGCCGGAACGAGCCGATCGCGATCGTGGGCATGGCCTGCCGCCTGCCGGGCGGGATCTCCTCGCCGGAGGACCTGTGGAACCTGGTCGCCGACGGCCGTGACGCCATCGGCGTGTTCCCCGCCGACCGGGGCTGGAACCTGGACGACCTCTACGATCCCGACCCCGAACGGGCTGGACGGACCTACGCCAGGGAGGGCGGTTTTCTGACTGACCCGGGTGGGTTCGACGCCGGGCTCTTCGGGATCTCGCCGCGCGAGGCGCTGGCCGTGGACCCGCAGCAGCGGCTGTTGCTGGAGGTGTCGTGGGAGGCGTTCGAACGCGCGGGCATCGATCCGACCTCGCTGCGAGGCGCCCGCGTGGGGGTCTTCTCCGGGTTGATGTTCCACGACTACCGCGACAACCTCGGCAGCCTCCCGGAAGGCCTCGAAGGCTACTTCGGCATCGGCAACTCGGGCAGTGTCGCCTCGGGTCGTGTGTCGTACGCGTTGGGGTTGGAGGGTCCGGCGGTGACGGTGGACACGGCGTGTTCGTCGTCGTTGGTCGTTGCATCTGGCGGCGCAGTCGTTGCGTTCGGGTGAGTCCTCGCTGGCGCTGGCCGGGGGAGTGGCCGTGATGGCGACGCCGGAGGTCTTCGTCGACTTCTCCCGCCAGCGAGGTCTGGCGGAAGACGGGCGCTGCAAGGCCTACGCGGACACCGCCGACGGCACCGGCCTCTCTGAGGGCGTCGGGGTGCTGGTGCTGGAGCGCCTGTCGGAGGCGCGCCGTAATGGTCATGAGGTGTTGGCGGTGGTGCGTGGTTCGGCGGTGAACCAGGACGGTGCGTCGAACGGGTTGACCGCGCCGAATGGTCCGTCGCAGGAGCGGGTGATCCGGCAGGCGTTGGCCAATGCGGGCCTGACCGGGGCCGAGGTCGATGTCGTGGAGGGTCATGGGACGGGGACGCGGCTGGGCGACCCGATCGAGGCGCAGGCGCTGCTGGCGACCTACGGCCGGGATCGGTCGGAGGACCAGCCGCTGTGGCTGGGCTCGGTCAAGTCGAACATCGGGCACGCGCAGGCGGCGGCGGGAGTGGCCGGTGTGATCAAGATGGTCCAGGCGTTGCGTCACGGGGTGCTGCCCAGGACGCTGCACGTGGACGCGCCGACGTCGAAGGTCGATTGGTCGGCCGGTGGGGTCCGGCTGTTGAGGCGCGTGGCTGGCCGGAGGTGGATCGGCCGCGCCGGGCGGGGGTGTCCTCGTTCGGTGTGAGCGGCACCAACGCACACGTGATCATCGAGCAGGCCGCCGCCGAGCCCCCTGACGAGAGCGCGCCCGGGCCGAGGGCGGTGCCCTGGCCGCTCTCGTCGCGTACGGCGGACGGGCTGCGGGCCCAGGCGGAACGGCTCGCTTCGTACGTTCGGGACAGCGACGACTTCACCCCGGCCGAGATCGGGTACACGCTGGCCACCGGGCGGGCGACGCTGGACCACCGGACGGTCGTGATCGCCGGTGACCGCGCCGATGCGCTCGCCGCCCTGGCGGAGGTCCGGTCGGCCGGCCCCGCTCAGGCCGAGGGAAAGACGGTCTTCGTGTTTCCGGGTCAGGGGGCGCAGTGGTCGGGGATGGGGGTCGCGTTGGCGGCCGAGTCTGGGGTG
>NZ_JBHLZP010001100.1:0-1098 GCF_042429965.1 Actinoallomurus acaciae | reverse complement strand
GCCGCGGCGCGGCACGACGCCGTCGCGACCGTGGGCAAGGTCAGGGTGATGCCGAACGGGGTCAACGCGATCCCGTCGTCGGTGGCTGCCTGGCTCGACGCCCGCGCCCCGTCCGAGGAGGCCGTGCGCGCGACCGTGGCGGACGTGCGCGCGGCCGCGTGGGAGGCCGCCGGGCGTGACCGCGTCGAGGTGGCGCTGAGCGAGGAGTCCTACACCGAGGTGGTGGACTTCCACGCCGAACTGCGCGACCGGCTGGCCAAGGCGCTCGGCGACCCGCCGGTGCTGCCGACCGGCGCCGGGCACGACGCCGGCATCCTGTCCGCCCACCTGCCGACGGCGATGCTGTTCGTCCGCAACCCGACCGGCGTCTCCCACGCGCCGGCCGAACACGCCGAGCTCGCGGACTGCCTGGCGGGCGTGGAGGCGCTCGCGGACGTACTGGACGAGCTGGTGTGCCGGTGAGGTACCACGCCGCGCACGCGTGGCTGGACGGCGCGGTCGTCGCGGACGTGCTGCTGGAGGTGGACGGGACGCGCTTCACGTCGGTCGCCTCCGGCGTGCCCGCGCCCCCGGACGCCGTACGGCTGGCCGGGCTCACGCTGCCGGGCCTGGCGAACGCGCACTCGCACGCCTTTCACCGCGCCCTGCGGGGCCGCGTGCAGGCGTCGCGGGGCACCTTCTGGACGTGGCGTTCGCAGATGTACACGGTGGCCGCGCGCCTGGACCCCGACACCTACTTCGCCCTGGCCCGCGCGGTGTACGCGGAGATGGCGCTCGCCGGGATCAGCTGCGTGGGCGAGTTCCACTATCTCCACCACGGGCCGGGCGGGGTGCCGTACCGGGACGCCAACGCCATGTCCGCGGCGCTGCTGGCCGCCGCCGATGAGGCGGGGGTGCGGATCACCCTGCTCGACGCGTGTTACCTGACCGGTGGCATCGGGGACCCGCTGCTGGGTCCGCAGCTGCGGTTCGGCGACGGGACGGCGTCGGCGTGGGCGTCTCGCGTGTCGGCGCTGCGGCCCGGCGCGCACGCCCGGGTCGGCGCCGCGATCCACTCCGTACGCGCCGTGCCGCGCCGTGAGCTGGACGAGGTCGCGC
>NZ_JBHLZP010001099.1:0-1100 GCF_042429965.1 Actinoallomurus acaciae | reverse complement strand
CCGCGACGTCGACCCCGAGGCCGGCGTCCTGCCCGAACGCGAGACCGCCGACCCGCTGCGGCAGGTGGTCGAGGAACTGAACGACGAGAACGGCAGCCTCGTCGACGCCCTCGACGACCTCGGCCCCGCCGGGGCGTACAGCGAGGAGGGCTTCGCGCGCCTGGGGCGGCTGCGCGACGAGCTGCGGGCGCTGCGCCGCCACGTCGGCCTGGCACTGCCCGACCTGGTCACCGAGGTCGAGCGCACCCTCGGGCTCGACATCGAGGTCGCCGCGCGTACCGGGCTGGACCCGGTGACCGCCCGCGCCGACCTCGACGCGTTCGTCGACGCCGCGGCGTCCTTCGCGGGCGACGCCGAGGACCCCACTCTGGGGGCGTTCCTCGCCTACCTCAGCGCCGCGGAGTCGGAGGAGTTCGGGCTGGAGGCCGGGCGGGTCGGCGAGACCAACAGCGTGAAGCTCCTGACCGTGCACGCCGCCAAGGGCCTCGAATGGGAGGTCGTGGCCATCCCCGGCCTGGCCGTGAACCCGACCAAGGACGGCGCCCCCGGCAAGGGCTCGATCTTCCCCTCGACGCCGCAGAGCTCCTCACGCTGGACCACGAACGCCCGCGCGCTCCCGTACGCCCTGCGCGGCGACCGGATCGACCTGCCGGACCTGCCCGGCCTGAACAAGGGCGACATCGAGACCTTCAACATCGCCACCGCCGAACGCGACGTACGTGAGGAGCGCCGTCTGGCCTACGTCGCGGTCACCCGCGCCAGGCATCTGCTCATCGCGACGGGCTACCGCTGGGGCACGGGGAGCCGGTCGCTCCAGCCCTCGCCGTTCCTGGAGGAGATCCGCGAGGCATGCGAGGGCGGCGCGGGCCAGGTCGGCTACTGGGCCGAGGAGCCGATCGGCGAGGAGAACCCCCTCCTCGCCCGGGAGGAGACCGCCACCTGGCCGGTCGCCCCGGCGAACCCCTGGCGGCAAGACCCGCAGGGGCCGCCGGAGGACGAGCGCCACGCCGCGATCGCCGAGGGCGCCCGCATGGTCGAGGACGCCATGCGGGGCCGCTCCCGGCCCACCGCCTACGCGCCCCTCGGCGAGGGCGACCGGC
>NZ_JBHLZP010001098.1:0-1111 GCF_042429965.1 Actinoallomurus acaciae | reverse complement strand
CGCTTCTCCACGAGGAGCCCCGCGCCCGGCCCGGCGATGAGCAGCGCGGCGGCCTCGGCGACGCTGGGCGTGCCGACCTCGGCGCGTACGACGTCGGAGGGGTTCGGCACCGCCACGGAGGCCAACGCCCCGGCCGGGTGCGTGACGACCTCCCAGCCGCGCTCGCGCGCCACCTGGAGGATGCCCTCCTCGTCGGCCTTCAGGTCGGCGGTCGCGAGGTATCGCACCGACTCGGGCGCCAGCTCGCCCGCGGCCAGAACCGAGTCCACGAGCGCGGACACCTCGGCCGCCGGCACCCCGCGCGCCGAGCCGACGCCGACGACGAGGGACTTCGGGCGGTAGACCAGGGCGCCGTCGAACCAGCCCGCGTGGCACATGCAGTCATACGCGGCCTGGTCGCTGACGAGGATGCGGTGGCCGCCGGGCGGCGCCTCGGGCGAGACGTTCGGCGGAAGGGGCGGCAGCGGCCAGCCCTCGGCGCCCTCCAGACGCACCGGCTCCCCGGACAGCACCGCGGCCCCGACGTGCGCGAGCAGGCCGGGGTTGTGCACGGTGAAGCCCAGGTCGGCGCCGTACGAGCCGAGCGGGGTCACGTTGCCCGCCTCGCTCGCGGTGGTCACGACCGGCGTGCAGCCGAGCACGCCGGTCAGCCGGTGGGCGAGGAGGTTCGCGCCGTGGTGGCCGCCGAGCACGGCGACCGCGAACGCCATCGACTCGTCCACGCAGACGACGGCCGGGTCGGTCGTCTTGTGGCCGAGCAGCGGTGCCAGCACGCGCACGGTCGCGCCGACGGCGAGGAAGCTCACCACGGCGTCGCAGGTGTGCCACGCCTCGCGCAGGGCGTCGGCGGCCCTGGTGTCGGTGAGCGGCCGCACCTCGTCCGGCCAGGCGGCCCGAAGCGTCTCCGCGGCCCTGCGGCCGCTCGCGGTGGCCGCCACGACTCCGATCATGTGCGGCTCCCCGCCAGCAGGAACACCGGGTTCTGCGCGTCGAGGCGGAACGAGCCGCCGGGAAGGTCGGCGAAGCGCGAGGCGACGAGCGGCACGCCCTCGGCGGCGTACCCGGCGTCGGTGAGCGTACGGCGGGCCTGCGCGGCGCGGTCGACCGCGGC
>NZ_JBHLZP010001097.1:0-1112 GCF_042429965.1 Actinoallomurus acaciae | reverse complement strand
ACGCGCCCGAGGCCGCGATGCCCCTCGACCGGCTGCGCACCGCGAGCGGCTCGGACGGCTTCCGGCCCTCGCTGCGCTACGAGGGCGCCGACGTGCGCGGCCTGATCGCCCTCGCACTCGCCGGGCACGGACTGACCCTGCTGCCGGAACCGGCACTGGACGGCGTGGCGGCCGGGGTTCCGGTGCCCCGGCTGGTCCACCGCGTCGAACTGCTCCACGGAGGCCTGACCGACGGCCCGGCCGCACTCTTCGCCGCCGCGCTCACCGGCTGACCCGAGTACGGCTCACCGGCGCGATCGCCCGCGCGACGGGACGACCGCTGGCCGGTCGTCTCTGTCGCCTGGCGATCGAGTCCGCGCTCGCCGGGCCCGACTGCACGCCGTCGCCGAGGAGGGCATCGCCCTCCGCGACATCGCCGCGGTGATCGGCCGCCGTCGATAAGGTGCGAAACCAGACGAAAATAGGGGCCCATCGGGCAATGGAGTGATTCGGGGTAGCTCGGCAGGATTTCTGGCTAAGATCACTGCGCCTGGGGTCAACGGTGATCACCAGGGTCCAAGAAGGGCGAAGATGAAAGTTCTTCTGAAACTGGGCGCAGTGGCGATCCTGACGCCCACGGTGCTGGTGGCACCGGCGCCCCGGCCGGAGAAGCAGGCGACAACGCCGCAGGGCACGCGCGTGATCGCCGTGGCGGAGACGCACATGACCGCCGTGCCGCTGACCCACATGACGGCTCTCCCGGGTACGCACATGACCGTTTTCCCGGGCACGCACATGACCGCACTGCCGGTTACGCACATGACTGCACTTCCTGGCACCTCTATGACCGCTCTACCGGTCATTTCTATATAAGGCCCGCATAGCGGACAGAATTCGGTGTGACCTCATCGGTCCCGTGGGGCTTACCAATCCTGAGGATGTGCGCGCGCGCCGCTGCGACGAGTGTCGGTTGCAGCGGCGGCGGGTCGCCGGTCCCCGGCGATCGGCGGCCAGGGAGGTGGGCATGCCGAAAGGGCCGGAAGAGCCGCGTGCCTGGCCACGGGATCCGGGTGGCAGGGCCTCGCCGCGAGCCGCCGATCGCGAGCAGGGCGACTGGCCGCGCGAGGCCGGCG
>NZ_JBHLZP010001096.1:0-1113 GCF_042429965.1 Actinoallomurus acaciae | reverse complement strand
CCCCGGCCAGGTCGGCCGCGCCGCGACCCCCGGCCGCCACGAGGCGCTCAAGGCGGTCGGCGCCCAGGTCGTGCCCGACGACGGAGTGACCGGCGCGCGCCAGGTTGGCCGCCATCGGGCCGCCCATGACGCCGAGGCCGATGAAACCGATGTTCTTCACGCGTTCTCCTTGCGGGGGAGCCATCCGAAGCTGTCCGCGCTCGGCCCGTCGGGCCGGTACTCCAGGCCGACGAAGCCCGGATGGCCGGACGCGTCGAGCGCGGCGAACACGTCGTCGTAGGGCAGGTTTCCCGTGCCGGGCCGGCCGCGCCCCGGCACATCGGCGATCTGGACGTGCCCGAAGTAGGCGGCGTGGCGCTCGATGACGGCGATCGGGTCCTCGCCCATCCGGGCGAGGTGGTAGAGGTCGGCCAGGAACGCGACGTTCCCGGTGCCCGCCTGGTCGCGGACGCGGTCGATCACCGACAGCGCCGCGTCCGTGGACGTCAGCGGGTAGCCGGGGTTCTCGTGGGAGTTCAGCGCCTCGACGACGACCGTGGCGTCGCACCGCCGGGCCGCCTCCGCCGCCAGGCCGAGGTTGGTGGCGGCCAGGTCGTCCTGCGCGTGCGGGTCCAGGCCGGGGACACGATTGCCGTACAGGGCGTTGAGCACGCGGCAGCCGGTCGCCTCGGCGATCCCGACGGCCACGTCGATGTTGGCGCGGAACCGGTCGGAGCCGTCCGGGCGGGACAGGAGCCCCCGGTCGCCGGCGGCCATGTCGCCGGCGTCGAAGTTCAGCCCGGCCAGGTGGACACCCGCGTCGCCGAGGGCGCGGAGCAGGGCGTCGACCTCGCGGTCGGCGGGCTCGGGACCGGGGAACGGCCACCACAGCTCGACGGCGTCGAACCCGGCGGCCCGTGCCGCCGCCGGCCGTTCGAGGAGCGGGAGTTCGGTGAACAGGATGGACAGGTTGACGTCGAAGCGCATGTCACTCCTCGCGATGCCCGCGGTCGTGGGCGCGGCGGCGGTCAGGTGGTCGCGGAGGCCGAGGCGAGGCACTCGCGCATGAGGCGTGCGGTTTCGCTGGGGGTCTTGCCGACACGGACGCCGACCTTCTCCAACGCTTCCTTCTTG
>NZ_JBHLZP010001095.1:0-1120 GCF_042429965.1 Actinoallomurus acaciae | reverse complement strand
CGGCCACGGTCACCCGCCCGCCGTCGAGCGGCAGCGCGCCGGCGATCGCCTTGGCGGTCTCGGTACGGACCGCGCCGAGCAGGCCGCCGAGGCCGACGATCTCGCCGGGCCGGATCGCGACCGACACGTCGTCCAGGACGTGCCGGCGGGTGAGGCCGGACGCCTCGACGACCGGGGTCGCACGCGCCGCGTCGTGGCCGCCGGAGAACCGGGTGACCCCGTCCTGGACGTCGGGCACCGGACGCCCGAGCATCAGCGAGACGAGGCGCAGCCGCTCCACGTCGGCGAGCGGGCCCTGATGGACGACCCGGCCGTCACGCAGCACGGTGACACCGTCGCAGATCCGGTACAGCTCGTCCAGGCGGTGGCTGACGTAGATCACCGAGACGGCCCGCTCGCGAAGCCGGCGGACGACGCCGAACAGCGTCTCCACCTCGCGGGGTTCCAGGGACGACGTCGGCTCGTCCATGACGACCACGCGGGCGTCGACGGAGACGGCGCGGGCCAGCGCGACCATCTGCTGCACACCGACGCCCAGGGACCGCAGCGGGCGGCGGACGTCGACGTCGATGCCGTACGAGGCCAGGATCCGCTCGGCCTCCCGGTGCATGCGCCCGACGTCGAGGGTGCCGAACCGGCGGCGCGGCTCCCGGCCGAGGAGCAGGTTACGCGCCACGCTCAGCGCCGGAACCAGGCCGATCTCCTGGTGGACGGCCTGGATGCCGGCACGCTGGGCCTCCAGGGGGCCGGCGAAGTCGGCGGGCCGCCCCGCGAGGCGCACCGTGCCCTCGTCGGGGCGGTACACGCCCGTGATCACCTTGATCAGGGTGGACTTGCCCGCGCCGTTCTCGCCGACCAGTGCGTGCACCTGCCCGGGGGCCAGCTCCAGCGAGACCCCGTCGAGGGCGAGGGCCCCGGTGAAGCGTTTGACGACGCCGCTCACCTCGAGCAGCGGACCGTCCTCATCCGGCACGGACACCCCCTAGGGCCTGTCTCGGTTGGGTCGTGGGTTTTCCACAGCCGTGGATGTGCTCTTCCTTTGGGGTGTGGGGTGGCTTGACAATGGAAGTGGGGTCGGCGCCCCCTGGGAGGGCGGGGAGTGTCTGGGAGGGCGGGGAGT
>NZ_JBHLZP010001094.1:0-1120 GCF_042429965.1 Actinoallomurus acaciae | reverse complement strand
GCCCGCCGTCCCGCCACGCGGAACGGCTGCAGGATCCCGGCCACGGCACCGCCCAGCCGCAGCGCCTCGGCGCGGACCGCCCGCAGGTCGGGCGCGTCCAGCCCGCCGTTCGACCCGTGGGTCAGCACCAGCAGGAACGCCGGGTCCGCCACCTCGTCCAGGGTGACCTCGGCCGGCCCCGCCGCCGTCGCCACCTCCCACGTCGCCGCCATGGCACGCACCGTACTCCACCCGCGTCCGGGTACCCCTCCCCGGTGTGGCCCGGCCGCGCACGGGTGATGATCTGACCATGGCTGAGACGATGAGCACGGCCGAGTGGCGGGAGTTCGTCTCGAGCGGCACCCGTACCGGAAAGGCCGCGGTGACCCGTGCCGACGGAACACCCCACGTGACGCCCATCTGGTTCCTGCTCGACGGGGACGACCTGGTCTTCACCACGCACGAGTCGAGCACCAAGGGCCGGGCGCTGCGCCGCGACCCGCGTGTCTGCGTGTGCGTGGACGACGACACGCCGCCGTTCTCGTTCGTGTCCCTGTGGGGGCGGGCGACGCTGTCCGCGGACCTGGACGAGGTACGCGGGTGGGCGACCCGGCTCGGCGACCGCTACATGGGCGCCGAGCGCGCCGCGGAGTACGGCGCGCGCAACGGCGTGCCCGGCGAGCACCTCGTCCGCGTGCGGATCGAGAAGGTGGTGGCGGTGCGGGACATCGCCGACTGACCGGCGCGCGCGACCATCGCCGGCTCACTCGTCGCCCGGCCACCTCGGCGGTGGTACCGGCCCGTCCGAGCCCATGACCTGCCGCAGGCGTTCGGCGAAGCTCTCCTTCAGCGCCTCGCCCCAGGCGTACTCCTCCGGCACCCGGAGGAGCTGGCCGAGCAGCTCGTACGCCTCGGCGGACAGCCCCTCGCGGCCCTCGGCGTGACGCATCGCGGCGATGGCGTACATGTGGTCGAGCGCGCCGAACGCCTCGCCGGCCAGCAGCGGCAGCGCGCCGGCCCGTGCCGCGGCCTCGATGTCGTCCTCCCACCACAGGTGCTCGCCGCCGTCGGTGGCGAACGTGCGCCGCAGCCGGCCGCGTACGTGCTCGCCCAGGGCCGGGTCGTCCAGCCCGCGGCGCCA
>NZ_JBHLZP010001093.1:0-1126 GCF_042429965.1 Actinoallomurus acaciae | reverse complement strand
GGTGCCGCGGCCCGCCGTCGCCGGCGTGGTGAGCGCGGTCGCCGTGTTCGGGTTCCTCGGCCTGCTGTATCCGTTCGCGGGGGCGCGGCATCCGGCGTTCACGCACGGCGCCTGGGTGCCGGCTCCGATGCTCGTCGCGGCCGGACTGGCGATGGGCGTGGGCGTCGCGCTGTGGCGCTGGACGGCCGCCGCGGGCTGGACGAGCCGGCACCGGCTGGCCGCGATCTCCGGTGCGCTCATCGCGCACACCGTGTTCGGCGTCGTCGCGAACACCCATACCGCGCCGGACACCGTCGGCCTGATGGTGATCGGCGTCGTCATGACCATCCTGCTCGGCCTGCTCGGCCGTCGCCTCGAAGGCGTACGGCCGGCCGAGCCCGTCCATCCGAGGGCTGCACGATCATGAACGACTCGACCACGCTCCCGCAGCGGCTGTACCTGCTCGCCTACGACACCGGCCGGCAGCGGATCGCCCGCCGCTTCGAGCTCCGGTACGCCCTGCGCGCCGCCGTCCTCGCCGAGCTCCTGCTTCGCGGCCACATCGTCGATCGCGACGGCGCGATGCCGGCCGAACGCACCGGCGGCTGCGACGATCCCGTGCTGCGTGCGGCGCTGACCGAGATCGAGGCCGCACCAGGACAGAGCTGGAAGCACTGGGTACGCGCCGGGCACCGATCCGTCGAACGGGCCATCAGGGACCAGCTGGGCGCGGACGGTCGGATCACCGTCCGGCATCACTTCGGCCCCCGCCGGGCGACGATCACCGTGCCCGACCTCCAGCCGGTGCTGCAGATCACCAACGACGTACGCCGCGCGCTGCGGGAGGACCGCCCGGACCCGGCGGACGCGGCGCTCCTCGTGCTGGCCGACGCGGCGGGCCTCCCGGCGGTCGCCGCAACCGACAAGCGCGTCCGCGAGCAGCGGATCGACCGGCCCGCGGAGCCGCTGGGCCCGGTCGTCCCCGCCCTCCGCGCGGTCATCCGGGGGATGCGGGCCGCCGCCTCCGGAGGCTCCTGACCCACCATCGGATACCGTATTGACCCAAAGTAGCCGACCGATTACCGTGAGTTCTGAGTGCTTGAATGAAGCGACAACGCAGACCCGCCGGGGCGGTGCCCCGGTGAAT
>NZ_JBHLZP010001092.1:0-1128 GCF_042429965.1 Actinoallomurus acaciae | reverse complement strand
GGCTGGGCGGCGGGCTGCTTCAGGCCGGGTTGGCGCTCGGCGGCACCCTGTCGGTGCTCTTCTTCCAGTCGTCCTTCTCGGCGTCGACACCGCTGGTCGTGGCCGGGGTCATCGGAATCGTCGCGGCCGTACCGGCCCTCCTGCTGCGGAGCCGGCCGCCGCAGGAGATGGGCCCGCCGCCCGTGTACGCGGCCCCGCCGATGGCGCCGCCGACGCCGGCTCCCTGGCAGTGACCACCGGGCGGATCCGGCGGTTCCGTGGCCGCCCGGTGGCCGGTCGCCGCGTCGCCGTAGGTCTCCGCTTGTGGGTATCGTGCGCGGACTATGGCTTCGACACTGGATTCGGGCAGGCTGCTGGGCGGCCGTTACCGGTTGGTGGAGCGCATCGCCGCCGGTGGGCAGGGTGAGGTCTGGCGCACGGAGGACACCGGGCTCGGTCGCCCGGCCGCGGTCAAGGTGCTGCGCGGTGAGTACGCCGACAACGCGGAGTTCCGTGAGCGGTTCCGTCGCGAGGCGCAGCACGCGGCCGGCCTGTCCCATCCGGGCATCGCCCAGGTCTTCGACTACAGCGAGGGGGACGGCGGGGAGGCCCCCTATCTGGTGATGGAGTACGTGGCGGGCGAGTCGCTGTCCGCGGCGATCGCCCGCGAGGCGCCGATGAGCCCCGGCCGGGTGCTCGACGTCATCGCCGCGGCGTCGTCGGCGCTGGCCACGGCGCACGCGGCGGGCCTCGTCCACCGCGACGTCAAACCGGGGAACCTGCTGCTGGGCCACGACGGCTCGATCAAGGTCGCCGACTTCGGCCTCGCCCGTGCGATGGACGCGAGCTCGCTGACCCGGACCGGGACCCTGATGGGCACGCCGCAGTACGTCTCGCCCGAGCAGGCGACCGGCAGGCCGGCGACGGCCGCCAGCGACCTGTACGCGCTCGGGATCATCGCGTTCGAGGCGCTGACCGGCCGGCCTCCGTACGAGGGACCCCCGACCGCCGTGGTCCTCGCGCACCGTGACGCGCCGCTGCCGCCGCTCCCTCCGTCGGTACCGCCCGGGCTCGCCGACCTGGTCCACGCGCTGACCGCCAAGGACCCGGCGGAGCGGCCGCACACCGCGACGGCCGTCGCCGAGCGGG
>NZ_JBHLZP010001091.1:0-1130 GCF_042429965.1 Actinoallomurus acaciae | reverse complement strand
GGCGACCGCCTCGGCGTCCTCGGCGGTGAGGGCGAGCGGCTTGTCGGCGAGCACGTGCCGGCCGGCGCGCAGTGCGGCGACGATCGCCTCGGCGCGCTCGCCGGGCGGCAGGCACACGCTCACGACCTCCGCGTCGCTCTCCGCCAGCGCCGTGTCCAGGTCCGGGTAGGAGGGGACGCCCAGGCCGTCCGCGCCGACGGCGCCGGCGACGGTGAAGCCGGGGTGGGCCTGGAAGGCGGGCAGGTACATGGTGCGCTGGTGGTCCTGGCCGCCGCCGAGACCGCCGAAACCGGCCAGCAGAACGCGGGTCATGAGACCTTCTTCGTCGGAGGAGGCGACCACCGGGCCGTGTCCTTGGTTCCCTCGCCGCGCTCGGTCATACTCCGGCCTCCGTCAGCACGTCGTCGATCCGTACGGGCTCGCCGGTCGCGATGGACCGTTCGGCCGCCACGCCCATCGCGACGGCGAGCACGCCGTCGCCGGGTGTCATCAGCGGTGGCGCACCGGCGATCGCGTCGAGCCAGGCTCCGAGTTGGACAGCGAACCCGTTGGCGCCCGCGGGCGGGAGCAGCCCGGCGCCGGACTCGTCGGTGACGAGGCTCGCCTCGGCATCCCAGGGCAGGGTCAGCACGCCCCGCTCGCCCACGACCAGCACGTCCCGCGCGGCGTACGTGGCGGGGCGGTGCCCCCGGCTCATCTCGCACAGCGCGGTCGCGCCGCCCGCGAACCCGACCGTCATCTCTAGATAGTCGTCGATGTCCAGCTCGGCGGCGGTCTGCCTGCGGCCCCGTGCGTACACGGTCTCGGGCCGGTCGCCGGTCCACCAGGTGACCAGGTCGAGCAGGTGGACGCCGTTGTGCAGCGCGTGCCCGCCGGAGCGTGCCGGGTCGAGCACCCAGGCGCGCCAGTCGGGCCAGATCCATCCGCCGAGGATGGCCAGGCGCAGGAACTCGGGGCGGCCGATGTCGCCGAGCGCCTCCTTGACCGCGCGGGCGTAGTCGTAGCAGCGGTGGGTGTGGGCCGGCATGAGCACGCGGCCGGCGGCGGCGAAGGCGGCGGCGATGCGGCGCGCGCCGGCGACGTCCGTGGCGAGCGGCTTCTCGATGAGCAGGTGCCGGCCGGCCTCGGCG
>NZ_JBHLZP010001090.1:0-1132 GCF_042429965.1 Actinoallomurus acaciae | reverse complement strand
CCCGGCGTCCGGCCGTACGAAGCCGAGCAGGACCGCGAGCAGCGTGGACTTGCCGGCGCCGTTCGGCCCGGTGAGCGCGACCGTCTCGCCGGGATGGACGGTCAGCGAGAGGTCCGCGAGCGCGGGCGCGTACCCCACCGTGACACCGCGCAGCCGGATCGTCGCGCGGGCCGGGTCCGGCACGTCGGCGCGGCTCCCGGCCGCGGGCGCCGGAGTCTCGATGACCTCGAAGATCCGCTCTGCGGCGGTGAGGCCCTCGACGCTCGCGTGGTACTGCGCGCCGACCTGCCGCAGTGGCAGGTACGCCTCCGGCGCCAGGATGAGCACGAGCAGCGCGGTCCGCAGGCCGATCTCCCCGTTCACCAGCCGAAGCCCGATCGAGACGGCGACCAGGGCGACCGAGAGGGTGGCGAGCAGTTCGAGGACCAGCGCGGACAGGAACGCCACCCGCAGCGTGGCCATGGTCGCCCGGCGGTACCGGTCGGTGACCTCGCGCACGGTCCGCGCCTGCGCCTTCGCCCGGCCGAACACCTTCAGCGTCGGCAGTCCGGCGACGACGTCGAGGAAGTGGCCGGCGAGCATCGACAGCGTCCGCCACTGGCGGTCCATCTTCGCCCGGGTGGACAGCCCGACCAGGATCGCGAAGACCGGGATCAGCGGCAGCGTCAGCGCGATGATCAGCGCGGACAGCCAGTCGCCGGACAGGATCCGCACCCCGACCGCGAGCGGCACGATGACGGCGAGGACGAGCTGGGGCAGGTAGCGGGAGAAGTAACCGTCCAGCGCGTCGATGCCCCGCGTCGCGACCGTGGCCAGCTCCCCGCCGCGCTCGCCGGACAGCCAGGCCGGGCCGAGCCGTACGGCCTGGGCCAGCAGCCGCCCGCGCAGCTGCGACTTGACCGCCGCCGACGAACGGTGCGCGGCGACCTCCTGTAGCCACGCGACGAACGCCCGGCCCGCCACGACGCCGAGCAGGAGCAGCAGGGGCGTGCGCAGCGCGGCGAGTGACGCGCCGCCGAGGAACGCCCGGCCGATCAGGTCGGCGAGCAGCGTGGCCTGCGCGATGACCAGCCCGGCCGTGGCTCCCCCGAGCGCCACGGACAGGGCCAGGTAGACCCGGGTGGTGCGGGCG
>NZ_JBHLZP010001089.1:0-1135 GCF_042429965.1 Actinoallomurus acaciae | reverse complement strand
GAGCGCGGCGGCCTGGCCCGTCTTCCGCTGCCGGAACGCCACCCGGAGCTGCGGATGCCGGTCGAGCAGCGCCTGGCCCGCGGCGCGCAGCGCGGCGGGGTCGAGCGGCCCGGTGAAGTCGACGGTGAGCTGACCGGTGTAGACGTCGGGACCGCCGGTGTCGCTCAGGGCGTGGAAGAGCAGGCCCTCCTGCATGGGGGTCAGGGGCAGGACATCCTGAAGGCCGGAGGGCGGGGTCACGGCTGCTGCCACTCGGCTTCGAACTCCTCGATCTCGTCTTGGCCCAGTGCCAGGGTCATGTCGGACGGGGTGTGGCCGCCCGCGCCGGGCGCGGTGGCGTGCGCGGCCAGCCCGTCGAGCGCGGTGAACCAGGTGGCGGCGAGGTCGGTGACGGCCGGTTCCGGCAGCAGCGCACCGGGCCAGGCCCAGGTGACGCCGAGCTCGGGTCCGCGCGCGGTGTCCTGGGTGTAGGCGTTGATCTCCAGCGTGTACGGCGCGACCGGCATGGCCGCGTCGAAGCCGCCCGCGAGGACGCCGGCTCCGGCGACCGGCCGCCACGGCTCGGCCGGGTCGTCCTCGACCGCGAAGCGGCCCAGGTAGTTGAAGCTGATCTGCGGTACGGGCAGCTTCGCCAGGTCGGGCCCTGTTCCGGCGTGCAGGTGGCGGAGCAGGCCGTAGCCGAGACCATGGTCGGGCAGGGCCCGGAGCTGCTCCTTCACCCGCTTGAGCGCCGACCCGCCGGCGGGGCCGTCCAGGGCGGAGATTCCGGGGTCGAGGCGGACCGGGAAGATGCTGGTGAACCAGCCGACGGTGCGGGACAGGTCGGCGCCGGGCACCGCCTGCTCCTCTCGGCCGTGGCCTTCCAGGGCGATCAGCACGTCGGTCCGGTCGCCGAGCCCCCGGCGGCGCCGCCAGTCGGCGACGGCCAGGGCGAGGGCGGTGAGCAGGACGTCGTTGACCTCGGCGTGGAACGCGGCCGGCACGGCCGTCAGCAGCGGGCCGGTGCGCTCCGCCGACAGCCGTACGGTGTGGCGGCGCACCGAGGCGAGGTCGCCGACTGGGTCCAGCGGGCGGTGGGTGAGCGCTGGGTCGGGCCCGGCGAGCATCCCGGTCCACAGGTCCAGCTCGGCGGTGC
>NZ_JBHLZP010001088.1:0-1135 GCF_042429965.1 Actinoallomurus acaciae | reverse complement strand
CGCCGGGCTCGTGGCCGACAGCCGGGACACGACGACGCTGCTGCTCAGCGCCCCGCCCGGGCACGCCGCCGCGGTCCGTCTGACACAGCTCGCGGCGCAGGGACCGACCGGCACGCCGAAGGACGTCGCGGTGCCCGCCGGCCACACCGTGGAGGTGGCGATGCCGTCGTCCGCGGACGGTGGCGACCACGGCCTGGTCATCGCGCCGCGTCCGGGCTCGGGGCCGGTGTACGCCGCTCGCCTGCTCGCGATGAAGAAGAAGGGCTTCACCCTGCTGCCGATACCACCGGCGCGGGTGACCGTCGCACTGCCGCCGGTGGCCGACTCTCCGGTTCCCTGACCGAAGAATCAGGCCGCAACCGGCTGTTCGTCATATCATCGGCGCATTTTCCTGTTAATTGGCCGAAGGTCGTGGTTATGCTACGCCTCGCCGTTCACCAGCGGGTTCAAGGGAAACGGAGTGACCGCAGGGCTTATTCGGTGAGGTGACCGTGTCCGACCGCCCGATGCGTTTCGGTGTGCTGGGCCCTCTCGTCGTCCGCACCGAGGGTGGGAACGCGCGGCTGGGCGGCACGAAACAACGCCTCGTCCTGGCCGCCCTGCTGCTGGCAGGGGGCCGTCCGGTCTCCACCGACAAGCTCGTGGACACATTGTGGCCCGAGCGCCCGCCGCGTTCGGCGGTGGCGAATCTGCATACCTATGTGTCGGGTCTGCGTTCGTGCCTGCCGCCCGTTCCGGACGGTCACCGCGTACGGCGTCACGCCGACGGTTATTCGATTTCCCTGCTGCCGGGAGAGCTCGACCTTCAGGTATTCGAAGAACTGCTCGACGAGTCCGCGCGCCGGAAGGCCGCCGGCCGTCCCGGCGACGCGGAGAGCCGGATCGCGGAGGCGCTCGCGCTGTGGCGCGGTGAGCCGCTGGAGGACCTGCCGCCGAGCCCGCTGTGGCAGGCGGAGGCCGCGCGCCTGGTCGAGCGCTGGCTCGAAGCGGTCGAGGAACGGTGCGCGCTCCGGCTCTCCGCGGGCCGGCACGCCGAGAACATCGCCGAGCTGCGGAGCCTGCTGGTCCGCCACCCTCTCCGCGAGGGCCTGTGGCAGCAGCTGATGCTGGCGCTGCACGCCGGTGGCCGCCAGGC
>NZ_JBHLZP010001087.1:0-1140 GCF_042429965.1 Actinoallomurus acaciae | reverse complement strand
TGAGCCCGCTCACCGAACCGCTTCGCCGGAGGAGGCGACCGCAGCGCCTACCGATTCGCTCGCCGCACTCGCTCACTGCGCCCTCCTTCGTCGAAGGAGGGCGCGGGCGCACCGTGCTTGCCGATCCTCTCGCTCATCGCCGGCGCCGCCACCAGGCGCGGAAGCTCTGCCGCGGCGGCGCGGGCAGGTCCCGGGCGTCGGTCCACTTGCCCAGCAGGCCGGGCAGCCGGCGGATCCGCCCGTCGCGGGCCAGCAGACGCGCCCACCGCGCCCGGCGTACGAGCGTGTGCTCGTAGCGGCGCTGGTCGCCCATGCTCCACGCGAGACCGCGCATCAGAAGCATCTCCGGGGGCGGCACCGGGCGGCCACGGCGCGCGTGGACGACCCGGCCCCGCAGATGCACGAGCATCGCCGGAATGTCGATCTTCACCGGGCAGACGTCGGCGCAGGCGCCGCAGAGCGTCGAGGCGAACGGCAGTGACGCGCCCAGCGGCGCCTCGACGCCGCGTACCTGCGGGGTGAGCACGGCGCCGATCGGCCCCGCGCGGACCGGACCGTACGGCCGCGGGCCGGTGCGCTGGAAGACGGGACAGACGTCGCTGCAGGCCGAACAGTGGACGCACCGCAGGGCCGCCCGCCCGTCGGGGTCGGCGAGCACGGTGGTGCGGCCGTTGTCGAGCAGCACCAGGGCGAAGTCGCCGGTGCGGGTGGTGACCGTGGGCCGCATCGGCACGACCGCGCCCGCCCGCGACACGAGCTGGAGCAGCACCTCCAGGTCGGTCCAGTCGGGGACGAGGTCCTCGATGCCGGCCACGACCACGAGCGTGCCGGGGAAGGTGAGGCCATCGCCGCGGTCGGCGACGACGACCGTGCCGGTCTCGGCCACCAGGAAGCCGGCGCCGACGACGGCGGCCTTGCTGTGCGGGCCGGGTTCCGCTCCCTCGAGCCCGATCTCGTCGGTGACGTCGGAGCGGACCAGGGCGGCCGGGGTGTCGTCCGGGAGCAGGCCGCCGACGATCCGGCGGGCCTCGGCGGCGTCGCGCGCCCAGTGGACGCGCCCGCCCTCCTCCTCGACGGCGGCCTCGAGCGCCTCCAGGTGGGTGCCGAGCTCGCGGAGCGTGCGCTCGCGGATCGCGGTGC
>NZ_JBHLZP010001086.1:0-1141 GCF_042429965.1 Actinoallomurus acaciae | reverse complement strand
CCCGGTGTCGAGCTGCCGAGCGCGGCCGTCAGCCTCCCGGAGGCCTGCGTCGTGCCGCTGCGCCGCGCCGGCATCGTGGGCCGGGTCGAGGACGGCCGGGTGCTGCTGGACCTTCGCACGGTCCCGGCCGAGCTGGATCCCGGCGACCTCGCCGCCCGCGTGCGCGGTGCCCTCGGGGAGCGCTAGTGCACGTCGTCGCGACCGCGGGCCACGTCGACCACGGCAAGTCGACCCTCGTCCGGCTGCTCACCGGGATGGAACCCGACCGCTGGGCGGAGGAGCGCCGCCGCGGCATGACGATCGACCTGGGGTTCGCCTGGACGGCCCCGGAGCAGGGGGATCGGCTGGCGTTCGTGGACGTCCCCGGGCACGAGCGGTTCGTCACGAACATGCTGGCCGGGGTCGGCCCGGTCCCGGCCGTCATGATCGTCGTGGCGGCGGACGAGGGCTGGATGCCGCAGTCCGCCGAGCACCTGGCCGCCATCGACGCGCTGAAGGTCCGGCACGGGCTGCTCGTCGTCACCCGGTCCGACCGCGCCGACCCGGCGAAGGCCCTCGCGCAGGCGCGAGCCGAGATCGCCCGTACGTCCCTGGGCGACGTCGAGGCAGTCACCGTCAGCGGCGCCACCGGCGAGGGGCTGCCGGACTTGCGCGCCGCGCTCGGCCGACTCGTCACCCGCCTGCCCGCGCCCGACCCCGGCGCCTCCGTACGCGTCTGGGTCGACCGCGCGTTCACCATCAAGGGCAGCGGCACGGTCGTCACCGGCACCCTGCCCGCCGGCACCGTGCGCACCGGCGGCGAACTGCTCCTCGACGGCCGCCCGGTCCGCATACGCGGGCTGCAGGCGCTCAAGGAGAACGTCGCCGAGGTCTCCGCCGTCGCCCGCGTCGCGATCAACCTGCGCGGCGTCGAGCGCGACGAGGTCTTTCGCGGCATGGCGCTGCACACCGGCGAGTGGACCGCCACCGGCCTCATCGACGTCCGGGTGGAGGAGGCCACCCGGCTTCCGCGCGAGCCGGTCCTGCACATCGGCTCGGCCGCCGTGCCGGTACGCCTGCGCCCGCTCGGCGACGACGCGGCGCGTCTCACGCTCACCCGGCCCCTGCCGCTGCACGTCGGCGACCGGCTGCTGCTGCGCGA
>NZ_JBHLZP010001085.1:350-1497 GCF_042429965.1 Actinoallomurus acaciae | reverse complement strand
AGCGCCTCGCCCACGCCGCAGCTCTCGGCGCGCAGCCGGACGAACGCGGCGGCGAAGTCGCAGAAGCCGCGCCAGGGGTCGGGGTCCTCCAGGGCCCGGTCCGCCATGGCCGTGACCTCGCCGAGGACCTCCTCCAGCACGGCGTACAGGAGCGCCTCGCGGGAGGCGACCCGGCGGTAGAAGGTGCCGACGCCCACGCCCGCCCGGCGGGCGATCTCGTGCGCGGTCACCTCGACGCCGTCCTCGGCGATCGCGGTCCGCGCGGCCGTCACCAGGCGTTCGAGGTTGCGGAGCGCGTCCGCCCGCGGCCGGCGCCCGGTGTCACCGGCCAGCATCCGCTCCACGGCGCTCATGCGACGGAAGCGTATCAAAGTGGACGCGACGCGTCCGGTTGTCCTAGGCTCCGAAGAAGCGGACGTAAGGAGTCCGTTTATGCGCGAGAGGGGCGGCCATGGGAGAGCGGATCAGGGTGGGCATCGTCGGGGCCGCGCCCGATCGTGGATGGGCCGCCCGCGCGCACGTCCCGGCCCTCCGCGCGCTGCCGGACTACGTGATCACGGCGGTCGGCACCACGCGCGAGGAGAGCGCGCGGGAGGCCGCGCGGGCCTTCGGCGCCGAGCACGCCTTCACGGACGTGCGGAGGCTCGCCGAGCACGATGAGGTCGACCTGGTCGCCGTCACGGTCAAGGTGCCGGCGCACGCGCGGCTGGTCCGGGCGGCGATCGAGGCGGGAAAGCACGTGTACTGCGAGTGGCCGCTGGCCCTGACGAGCGAGGAGGCCGCGTCCCTGGCCGGGCTCGCCGACCGTGCCGGAGTGCGGCACGCGGTCGGCCTGCAGGCCCGCCACGCCCCGGAGATCCGTCACGCGCGCGAGCTGGTCGGCGCCGGCCGGGTCGGGCGGGTCACCTCGGCCACCGTGTACGCGGCCCGCGGCAAGGGCGCCGGCGCGCGGATCCCGGCGTGGGCCGCGTACACGCTCGACCACCGCAACGGGGCCGGCACGCTGGAGGTGGCCGCCGGGCACACGCTGGACGCGCTGGAGTACCTGCTCGGCGCCATCAGCGAGCTCTCGGCCCGCCTGTCCGTCCAGCGTCCCCGTTACGTCGTCGAGGAGAGCGGCGAGGAGATCGCGGCGACCGGCCCCGAC
>NZ_JBHLZP010001085.1:0-292 GCF_042429965.1 Actinoallomurus acaciae | reverse complement strand
GACGCCAAGGAGACCGACGGCCGTACCCGGATCGAGATCGCCGGGACCGAGGGCGACCTCGCCGTCGTGTCGGGCGCGCACGGCCCGGGCGGCGTGCAGATGAGCGAGCTGCGCCTCTTCGCCTCGCGAGACGGCCGGTGGGAGGAGCCGCCCGTGCCCGGTCCCGCGCCGGTCCCCGAGGTCGAGGCCCGCAACGTGGCCCGGATGTACGCCGCGCTCGCCGGCGACATCCGCACGGGCACGCGCACCACCCCCGACTTCCACGCCGGGACGCGGGTGCACCGCCTGCTCG
>NZ_JBHLZP010001084.1:0-1147 GCF_042429965.1 Actinoallomurus acaciae | reverse complement strand
CCGGACCGCCGGGACCGTACCCGGACGGACCGCCGGCCGCAGCGGACACCGGACCACTGTTCGCCGCCGGGGCGTCGGGGCGGGGCGGGCCGGCGGGCGCGGATGCGACGGAGCGGGCGGGCTCCGGGAGCCCCATCCTCGCCTCCGACGTGTGCGTGGCCGGTGCGGGGGTGGATTCCCGTGGACGCCCGGAGCGCGGGATGGCGACGGTGTGCACCGTCGGCATCGCGGGCTCTGGCAGCGTCTCGGACGGCGGGGGCTCCGCCAGCGACACACCGTGGTCGATCGCCAGGCGGAGCAGGCGGAAGTCCTCGCCCTCGGGCTGTTGTGACGGCAGATCCCGGTGGACGGTGACGAAGTCGCGCACGCCGGTGCCGATCTCCGACAGCAGGCGGGACAGGTCGCTGAAGAGCGCATCGTCGGCCGGTGCGCCGCGCAGGTTCACCTCGACGGCCAGTTGCTCGGGCGAGACCGGCCGTCCGGTGACGTCGGGCTGCTCTCCGCGCGGCCCGACCGACAGGCCGGCCCTCGTGACGCAGACCTGCCAGCGATCCGACAGCGGCACGGGCGCCGGGTCCGTACGGCGGATGCCGGACATCGGGGAACGCCAGCGGACCAGCCGGGGCTCGAGGACGCGACCGTCCGCGTCGAACGGCCGGCACGCGACCGCCTCGACGAACGGCGCCCAGGTCGGCTCGGCGTCCGGGCCGATCAGGATGGGCCGTACGTCGGGTTCGGCGTCGGTGCCGACGAGCAGCGGGAGCCCGGTCAGCACCTCGACCTCGACGCCCAGCATCTCGGCGGTGTCCTGGGCGATGCTCAGCAGGTCCAGCGGGCCGCAGGGGGCGAGGCGGACCGTCACCCGGGTCGGGTCCGGCAGCGCGGCCAGCAGGGCCGCGATGTCCTCGGCGGGGACGTCCGGCTCGCCGCGAGACTCAGAGGCGTCGACGAGGACGGTGGGGTGGTCGTCGTCGACCGGCACCGCGTAGCACAGGTCGCCGGCGCGGATGGCGGGCGCCTTCGCCGAGCGCACCAGGATCCCGGCCGGAACCTGTTCGACGACGTAGCCGCCGGCGAGCCGACGCTCACCACCGAGGGCACGGTCGGCGACTACCCGTCCAAGATCCCGATGATCGACATCGTCACG
>NZ_JBHLZP010001083.1:0-1149 GCF_042429965.1 Actinoallomurus acaciae | reverse complement strand
CCCGACCGGCGCGCGAACTCACCGGCCCGCGCGTAGCAGGAACGCGCTCCGGCGGCGTCGCCGGCGCGCCCCAGCCCCTCGGCCCGCAGGCACAGCAGGTCGGCCATGTCCTCGGCGGCGTCGAGCCGGTGGACCAGCTCGAACGCCTCATCGGCCAGTGCCAGCGACCGGCGGTCGTCACCGCGCCAGGCCACCAGGCGGGCCAGCGCGGACAGGATCCCGGCCAGTCCCCAGCGGTCGCCGACCGCCCGGAAGCCCTCGGCGCCCGCCGTGAACTCGGCCTCGGCGCCGTCGACGTCGCCGCGGAAGAGCAGGATGTACCCCCAGCCGAGGTGACGGAGCGCCAGTGACCACGGGTCGTGGCTCATCAGGCGTTCCTGCAGCTCGACGTTTGCCGCGGAGGGCCCGATGCCGAGCGCCCACATCACGGTCACCACCGGGCGCAGCGGTCGGCGCTCACCGGCGGCCAGGCGGCTCGCGATCAGCGCGTCGACGGACGGCTGGAGGTCGCGTACCCGGGAGTCGCGGGAGCCGCCGATGACGGCGGTCAGGATGGCGAAGAGGTACTCCTCCTCGAGCCCGGCCGGCGGCTCGGGTCCGATGACGTCGAGCAGTTCGAGGGCGATCGGCACTCCCTCGCTGCGCAGTCCGCGCAGCCACCAGTACGACCCCACGGCCGTGAGCAGGCGCAGCGCCAGAGACGGGTCGGCGTGCACGGCCCACCGCAGCGCCGCCATGAGGTTGCCGTGCTCGGCGTCGAGCCGGACCAGCCAGTCCACCTGCTCGGTACGGCGCAGGTACGGCTCCGCGGTCTCGGCCAGGTCGAGGAAGTACGCGGCGTGCGCCGCGTGCGTCGACTCGTCCTCGCCGGCCTCGGCGAGCCGCCCGGCGCAGAACACCCGGATCGTGTCGAGCATGCGGTAGCGGCCGCCGGCGTCCTCGACGAGCGACTTGTCCACGAGGTCGGCGAGCAGATCGTCGACGTCCTCGGCGGGCAGGCCGCACACGCGCGCGGCGGCGGCGGGCGTCGCGCCGCAGGCGAAGACCGTCAGCCGCCGCGCCAGGGTCCGTTCGTCCTCGCCCAGCAGGTCCCAGCTCCAGTCGACGACCGCGCGCAGCGTCCGGTGCCGGGGCGCCTTCGTACGGTCG
>NZ_JBHLZP010001082.1:0-1151 GCF_042429965.1 Actinoallomurus acaciae | reverse complement strand
CTGGTCGCGTGCGTGGTCGGCGAGGAGGACGGGGGCCTGGGCACCTACGCGCTGCTGGAGCGGGGCTGGCGGGCGGACGCCTGCGTCATCCCCGAGCCGACCGGGCTGGCCGTCGTACCCGCGGCGGCCGGAGCGCTGACGTTCCGCCTCCGGGTCCCCGGTCTCGCCGCACACGCCGCCCGGCGCGCGAGCGGGGTCAGCGCGATCGAGAAGTTCCTGCCGGTCTTCACCGCGCTCCGCGAGCTGGAGGCCCGCCGCAACGCCGAGCCCGATCCGCTGTTCGCCCGCTGGGACCTGGCCTACCCGATCGAGGTCGGCATGGTACGGGCGGGCGACTGGGCCTCGTCGGTCCCCGGCGAGGTCGTCGCCGAGGGCCGGATCGGCGTGGCGCTCGGTGAGTCGCCGGACCAGGCACGGCGTGCGCTGGAGGAGGCCATCGGCCGTGCCTGCGCCGCCGACCCGTGGCTGGCCGCCCGCCCGGTGACGGTGGAGTGGTGGGGCGGCCGGTTCGCCTCGGCCCGTACGACCGACGCGCCCTTTCTCTCCGCGGTGACCGACGCCGTCGGGGCCGGCGCCGAACGGTGGGCCGCCCCGTACGGCAGCGATCTTCGGCTGCTCACCGCCGCGGGGATTCCCACCGTGCAGTACGGTCCGGGCGAGGTGGACCTGGCCCACGCTCCCGATGAGCACGTCTCACTGACGCAGGTCCGCGAGGCGGCCGTCGCGCTGACCCGCCTGGCCGTACGCCACTGCGCCTGACCGGAGGTACCTCGTGTCGCTCACCGGACGGAACGTCCTGGCCCAGGTCGTCGCCGGGCAGCGCCGTCACGTCCTGCTCGCCTCGCTGATGGTCACCGGGCACCAGGCGGGCGAGGCGCTGGTGCCGTTCCTGATCGGTGTCGTGATCGACCAGGCGGTCGGCGGAGGCCTCGGCGGCCTCCTGCTGTGGCTCGGCGTCCTGGGCGCGGTGTACGTGGCGCTGAGCCTCAGCTACCGCTTCGGCGACCGCGCCGCGGAGCGGGCCTCCGAGCAGGCGGCGCACGAGCTTCGGCTCACGCTCACCCGCCGCGTCCTCGACCACCGGGGCGGGGCGGAGGCCGGGCGGCTGCCGGGCGCCCTGGTCAACATCGCCACCGGCGACGCGCACCGGG
>NZ_JBHLZP010001081.1:1225-1553 GCF_042429965.1 Actinoallomurus acaciae | reverse complement strand
GGCCGCCACCGCGCGCGCGGGCGCGGCGGCCAGGTCCTCGCGCGGTACGTCGGCCGGTTTGAACGACAGGCCGAGTGCGGCACCGACCTGATAGGCGACCGCGGCCCCGACGCCGAGCAGACCGGCCACGGTGGCGGCGACCACCCACGGCCGCGTACCGCGCGCGGCGGTCGCCTGCCGATCAGGGGCCACGCGCACATGCTAGGCCAGGTGATGCGGGCGAGGACACCCTCAGGTCGTGCCGGCGACGCCGGCCCGGTGGGGTGAACCGAACCCCGAATCCTCGTGACCGCACGGTCGTTCCCGCCGGTGCGCCCCGAAACCATGG
>NZ_JBHLZP010001081.1:0-1153 GCF_042429965.1 Actinoallomurus acaciae | reverse complement strand
CCAAACGCTATCGATCCACACTCGCCGTCGACGCGCTCGGCTTCGACGTCCGGCCGGGCTCGGTGACGGGCTTCCTCGGCCCGAACGGCGCCGGCAAGTCGACGACCATGCGGATGATCCTTGGGCTCGACGCGCCGGACGCCGGGCACGCCCGGGTCGGCGGACGGCGCTACGGGGCGTTGGACCGGCCCCTGCGCGCGGTCGGCGCGCTGCTCGAGACGTCCGCCTTCCATCCGGGCCGCTCCGCGCACGCCCACCTCAGCGCCCTGGCGGCGGCCAACGACATCCCGCGCTCGCGGGTGGAGGAGGTGCTCGACATCGTCGGTCTCACCTCGGCCGCGCACCGGCGGGCGGGCGGGTTCTCCCTCGGGATGGCCCAGCGGCTCGGCGTGGCGACCGCGCTGCTCGGCGACCCGGGCGTCCTGGTGCTGGACGAGCCGGTCAACGGCCTGGACCCGCAGGGCGTCCGCTGGCTCCGCACCCTGCTGCGAACGCTCGCGGCGGAAGGCCGCACGGTGTTCGTCTCCAGCCACCTGATCGGGGAGATGGCGCTGACCGCCGACCGTCTCGTGGTGATCGGCGCCGGGCGCCTCGTCGCCGAGACGTCCGTGGCGGAGCTGTCCGCGCGGTACGGCTCCCTGGAGGAGGCGTTCCTGACCCTGACCTCGGCCGCCGCCGAGCACCGCGGCCGGCCCGTCCGTAAGGAGAGCACGTCATGACGAGTCTCCACCGGTTCTCCGCCGCGTCGCGGATGGAGTGGATCAAACTGCGCACCCTGCGTTCGACCTGGTGGACGCTGGCGGTCACGGTCGCCGGCGCGACCGGCATCGGCATCGCGGTGGGCGCGAACAGCAAGGACGCGTCCGCCGACCTGACCAACAACGTGCTCGCGGGCGTCGCGCCCGGCCTGTTGCTGGTCGGCGTTCTCGGCGTGCTGACGATGACCAGCGAGTACTCCTCAGGGATGATCCGTGCGACGCTCGCCGCCGTGCCGGACCGCCCGCTGCTGCTGGCCGCCAAGGCGTCGGTCCTCGGCCTGGTGACGCTCGTGCTCGGCGAGGTGACGGCGTTCGCCGCGTTCCTCGCCGGCCGGGCCGCGCTGCACGGCCGGCTGACCGCGCCGGGCCTCGGGCAGCCGGGCGTGCTGCGCGCG
>NZ_JBHLZP010001080.1:0-1153 GCF_042429965.1 Actinoallomurus acaciae | reverse complement strand
GAACCCCAGCCGGCCGGCGCCGACGAGCACCGCCGCGGCCACCGCGCCGACGAGAAGCCCGGCGACGGGCGCGAGCGTCATCGCCCACCGTGCGGTCTCCCGGTCCACCCGCCCGGCGCGCACCGGCACGACGGTGAGCAGCGAGACGGCCAGCCGCAGTCCGTCGTTCACGGGGCGGGCGCTCACGGGTGCTCCTTTCGGGTGCTGGTCGGCCGGTCCGCTCATGGCGGTTGCGAGAGGCGGCCGGGCGGTGGCGGGGTGGGGCGGGTGCTCGCGGGTGTTTCTTCGTTGGGGTCGGGTGCTGGTCGGCTGGTTCGTTCACGGCAGTTCCAGGACGCGGCCGGGTGGTGACGTGGGTGGTCTTCTTGGGTTCGGTGGTCGGGGTTGGGCGGGTGCTCGCGAGTGTTCTTTCGTCGGGGTCGGGTGCGCGTCGGCTGGTCCGCTCACGGCAGTTCCAGGACGCGGCCGGCGACGACGAGGGCGGTCTCCTCGGATTCGGCGGCCAGCCGCTGGTTGAGCCGGCCGAGCATGTCGCGGAAGGCCCGGCCGACGGGCGTCTCGGGGACGACCGACAGCCCGACCTCGTCGCTGACCGCCACCACGTGGGCCTCAGTGGACCGCCAGGCCGTGACCAGTTCGTCCACGCGCGGCTGGACGGCGCGCGGGTACTCCCACGCGCCGAGGGCGTCGAACATCGCGGTCAGCCACGTGCCCATGCCGTCGATGAGGAGGGTGCCGGACGCCGTACGGAGCAGGCCCGCCACGTCGATCGTCTCGGTGGTCTCCCACCAGCCGGGGCGCCGCGCGCGGTGCGCGGCGATGCGGGCGCGCCACTCCGGGTCGTCGGGACGCATGATGCCCGTCGCCACGTACGTCACGTCCGCGCCGGTGAGCACCCGCTTCTCGGCCTCCTCCGACTTGCCCGACCGCGCGCCGCCGAGGATGAGGGTCCGCCACGGCGCGGTGAACGGACGCCGCCAGCGCTCCAGGCGGCGTTCGAGCTCGGCCGGCGACGCGATCCGGTGGTCGACCTGGACGGCCTCGACGCGCGTCGCGGGGGTCACCGCACCGATGTGCCGCAGCCAGCCCAGGTGCGCCGGGTCGCCGGCCAGGTCCAGCAGGACGGCGTCGTACGGGCCGGGGGCGGACGGCC
>NZ_JBHLZP010001079.1:952-2109 GCF_042429965.1 Actinoallomurus acaciae | reverse complement strand
CGGCGCTGGTGGTCACCGATCCGGTGTATTCGAGGGTGGCGGCGCGTCTGCTGGCCCGGGTGATCGCCGAGGAGACCGGGCCGGTGACGTTCGCCGAGTCCGTCGCGGCGGCCTATGGGCAGGGGTTGTTGAACGAGGAGACCGCCGGGTTCGTCGCTGGTAACGCGGCGGCTTTGGATGCTCTGGTGGATCACGGCGCGGATGACCGGTTCACCTACTTCGGGCTGCGCACCGTCTATGACCGTTATCTGCTGCGGCATCCGACGACGCGGCGGGTGCTGGAACGGCCCCAGTACTTCTTCTTGCGGGTGGCGTGCGGGCTGGCCGGGACGGTGGCCGAGGCCGCGGAGCTGTACGGGTTGATGGCGCGGCTGGCGTATCTGCCGAGTTCACCGACGTTGTTCAATTCTGGTGCCGCGCGTCCGCAGCTGTCCTCGTGTTTCCTGCTGGATTCGCCGCGGGATGAGCTGGAGGCGATTTATGGGCGGTATGGGCAGGTCGCGCGGCTGAGTAAGTACGCGGGTGGGATCGGGATCTCTTGGAGCCGGGTGCGTAGCCGGGGGTCGTTGATCCGGGGGACGAACGGGCATTCGAACGGGATCGTGCCGTGGTTGCGGACGCTGGACGCGTCGGTGGCGGCGGTCAACCAGGGCGGGCGGCGTAAGGGCGCGGCGTGTGTGTATCTGGAGCCGTGGCATGCCGATGTGGAGGAGTTCCTGGAGTTGCGGGACAACACCGGTGAGGACGCGCGGCGTACGCACAATCTGAATCTGGCGAATTGGGTGCCGGATGAGTTCATGCGGCGGGTCGAGGCGGATGGGGTGTGGTCGCTGTTCGATCCCAAGCAGGTGCCGGAGTTGGTGGATGTGTGGGGGGAGGAGTTCGACCGGGCATATCGGGCGGCCGAGGCCGCGGGCCGGTTCGTCCGGCAGGTTCCGGCGCGGCGGTTGTACGGGGCGATGATGCGCACGCTGGCGCAGACCGGTAACGGGTGGATGACGTTCAAGGACGCGGCGAACCGTGCGTGTAACCAGACGGCTGAGCCGGGCAACGTGGTGCATCTGTCGAATCTGTGCACGGAGATTTTGGAGGTGACCAGCGACGCGGAGACCGCGGTGTGCAACCTGGGGTCGATCAACCTCGCCGCGCACGTGAGC
>NZ_JBHLZP010001079.1:0-822 GCF_042429965.1 Actinoallomurus acaciae | reverse complement strand
TGGGGGTGATGGGGCTGGCGGATGTGTTCTTCCGGCTCCGGCTGGCGTTCGACTCGCCCGAGGCGCTGGCGCTGTCCACCCGGATCGCCGAGGAGATCGCGCTCGCGGCGTACGGGGAGTCGGCCGCGCTGGCCGCCGCGCACGGCCCGCACCCCTCCTACGCGCAGACGCGTGCGGCGCGTGGGGTGTTGCACCCGGATCACTGGCCGGACGCGACGCCGGTGCACCCGGGCGAGTGGGATGCGTTGCGCGCGCGGATCGGTGAGGTGGGGTTGCGTAATTCGTTGCTGGTGGCGATCGCGCCGACCGCGACGATCGCTTCCATCGCGGGTTGTTTTGAGTGTATCGAGCCGCAGGTGTCCAACGTTTTCAAGCGTGAGACGTTGTCGGGGGAGTTTTTGCAGATCAACACCTATCTGGTGGCGGATCTGAAGGAGCGGGGGCTGTGGACGGGCCGGGTCCGGGACGCGATCAAACGCGCGGACGGGTCGGTCCAGGGCATCGGGGGACTCCCCGCCGATCTGCGTGTGTTGTACCGGACCGTGTGGGAGCTGCCGCAAAAGGCGCTGATCGACCTGGCCGCCGCCCGCACCCCGTATGTCGACCAGTCCCAGTCGCTGAACCTGTTCATGGCGAGCCCGACCATCGGGAAGCTGTCCTCGATGTACGCCTACGCCTGGCGCAGTGGTTTGAAGACCACCTACTACCTGCGGTCACGCCCGGCCACCCGCATCGCCCAAACGACCGTGACCGCGACCCCGGCCGCCGAAGCGGTCGCCTGCTCCCTGGAAAACCCCGAAACCTGCGAGGCATGCCAATGAG
>NZ_JBHLZP010001078.1:0-1165 GCF_042429965.1 Actinoallomurus acaciae | reverse complement strand
GCACGGTCGGGTGCACGCCCTCGCTGTGCGTCGCGAGATAGACGAGCACCTCGGTGCAGATCTGGCGACGGCTCTCGTCGAGCGGCTCGGGCGCGTCGATCTCGATCGGGCCGAGCAGGCGGATGTCGACCGCGGGCTGCGTCTCGCCGCCCGGCGGCGTCGCCGGCGGCGGGTCGTCCGGGTCGCCGTACGGCACTCCCTCGGTGCGTCCGGCGGTGCGGAACAGCACGACGACCGCGCGGTAGTGCGGCTCGGGCACGAGCTGAGCGTCGACGTCGAACCCGAGCACACCGGCGCGCAGCCGGCCGTCGGCGGCGACGTCCCAGGTCCAGGTCGCGCCCGGGGTGTCGCCGGCCACGATGTAACCGGCCGCCATGCGCTGGCCGGTACGGGCGAGCGCCACGAGCCGCTCGGCCTCCTCCGGCGCGGGCGGCTCGGCCATGATCAGGTAGTGCGGCATCCACGCCTCGCCGAACACCCCACGGCAGCGGCCGGTCAGCACGGAGTCGGCGCCGGAGGCCTCGAGCGCCTGGCGTACCTCCTCGCTCCGCCCCTCCAGCTCGGGCAGTGCCTCGGCCAGCGACCGCACGACGCGGATGCGGTCGGGCGCGACCAGCGCCAGCTCCTCATCGAAGCCGACCAGCGTGATCCGCATGTGGTCCGACCAGCGGTTGGTGGCGAGTTCGACGGCGACTGCGGCGAGGACCGCGCGGCGTACGTCGTCGGGGCCGTGCAGTGCGATCAGGCCGTGCGCCGCCTCGAGGTCGACGAGGATCCGGCCGGTCTCGTTGGTGCCGATGGAGACCAGGCCGGGGTACGGCGCGAGCACGTCGGCGAAGTCGGCGGTGGCCATGCCGTCGAGCGCGGCCGAGGTCAGCCGCCACACCTGGCCGTTGTCGTACTCCTGCCAGGGCGCGGGCGGGTTGCGGTCGGCCGGGGCGATCCACAGGTCGAGGCTGTCGGCGCCGAGGTGCACGCCGTACACCGTGGGCAGCGTGCGGTCGTCGGCGGCGAGCGCGGCCGACATCTGCCGCAGGCCCAGGTCGAGCAGGCGGGTCGCCTCGATGTCGGCGCCCAGGCGCAGCGCGTGCTCGGCCGTGGCCGCCTCGCCCTCCGGGCGGGCGATCATCGTGCCGAAGGCGCGCCGCCAGAGCTGCTCGCGCCG
>NZ_JBHLZP010001077.1:0-1166 GCF_042429965.1 Actinoallomurus acaciae | reverse complement strand
CTGCCTCGTCGGCCGGGCCGACTGGCTGCGCGCCGCCGAGCCGTACCTGTTCGGCGGCGGCGCGACCGCGAGCGTCGGCGACCAGGTCGTCTGGTCGGCCGACCCGCAGGCACGGCACGAGGCGGGCACGCCGAACGTCCTCGGGGTCGTGGCGCTCGCGGCGGCCTGCGAGGCGCTCACCGACTGGGACACGCTCATCGCCGAGGAGGAGCGGCTGCTGACCCGGCTGCGGGCCGGTCTGGCCGCCATCCCCGGCGTACGGGAGCTGTCCCTGTGGGGCGACCTGAGCCCGCGGGTCGGCATCGTGTCGTTCGTCGTGGACGGCCGCCTCGCACGCGACGTCGCGACCGAGCTGTCCGAGAAGTACGGCATCGGGCTCCGTGACGGAAAGTTCTGCGCACATCCGTTCCTGCGGCGGCTGCTCGGCGAGGGCGCCGGCGGCTGCGACACCGATGACGGAACGGCGCTGCGCGCGAGCTTCGGCATCGGCACGACCGACGAGCACATCGACCGGTTGCTCACCGCTCTGCGGCGGCTCGGTGACTGAAAGTCGCATGTCACCGACGAAGTGCGCCGGCAGGGCGACCCAGATGTCCGGAGCGCGCCGTGCCGTCCCGCCGGACTCGGCATACTCCGCAGCACCGCCGGTTTCATCCGGGTACGGTGGACACTCCGCTATCGAGCTTCCGGGGGGTGGCGACATTGACCGACGCGTGGGAGCCCGCGAATCAGCTCGAACACCAGCTCCGTGACGCGCTTCGCGATGGCGACCAGGACACCTACTTCAAACTCATGAGCGGCGCGGAACTCTTCGTTCCGCTGCCGCCGGGTGAGGCCGAGTCGGTGCTGGCCGACCCGAGCTCGTTCACCTGGCCGACGAGCACCCGCGACGGCCGTACGCAGGTGCTCGCCTACACCTCCGGTGAGGCCGGACGCGCGTGTCTCGGCCCGGCCTATCAGCACTTCGTCCACATGACGCTGGCGGACATGGCCCGCACGTGGCCGGACCAGGAGTGGTGGCTCGCGCTGAACTCCGGCCTGCCCATCGAGGGGTACCTCCCGGCCTGGTTCATCGGTCAGCTCACCGCGGGCATCGCGCCGGTCCCCGGCGAGTCGCCGCCGCCGGACGCGGCGGCGCCCGCCGCGGAGACCGCGCCGCCGCCCCA
>NZ_JBHLZP010001076.1:0-1170 GCF_042429965.1 Actinoallomurus acaciae | reverse complement strand
AACTTTGTTTAATGTGTAACTTGAAAACTTCTCGCCATTAAATGACGTATAGACGTAACGATCTTTTTTTCCACCGTTAGGAATTATTAAATCAAAAAAAACATCACCCTTGCTTTTCTTTTTCTTCAAGTCGGATTCGATTTTTGAGAAAAATTCGCTCGGGCTATAAATATCAGTAGCATAGACAATAAATAAAGTTTTATCTTTATTTTTTATTGCTTCTATTTGATATTTTTTATCTTTTTTCATAATTTCAACCTAGCTACGCCACCATCTATTAATTGGCAAACGGTATCGATGATTGCGATTGATTCTAATTTGTTAATTGTCTTCGTGTCAGCTATTCCTGGTTTCATATGAAACAAACCATGCCTGTTCTCATGCCAGTAAGTGTAGCATTCACACAAAACTTCCGCTATTTCACCATTTATAGTTTCTTGGTGTATTTCTCTGATTATATATTTGGGTTTGTTTTCAGTGAAGTATTCGCCAAGGTTCTTTGATGATGATGGATTGCAAACATCATTAAGTATTTGATATATAAAGCCTTCTATGGCTCTTAATGCAGAGAAGCAGTATGTTGAGTAATCTTCCATTTCGACATCTATTTTTTTCATTATTAGCGAGCATGATAGCTGTTTTTTGATATCTTCATGGATTTTATCGATGCTTTTTGGTAGTTTGCTATGCAACTCGGACTCAATAGTTTCTTTTTTTATGTCAACATTAAATTCTTTATTTTTTTGTTCGACAATCTCTTTCATGTTTAGTATTGAGCACATGAAATCGTTAATCAAACTCGCGATTTGAAGGTATTTTCCTTGGAATTGAATAGAGCCGCGCTTGTAAATTTTTGCCCTGACCCTGTCACCATTGCTGGTGGTCATAATATATTGGTGTTTACAATTAGGATCGTTATTATTATCTTCTGTTATTGTTATCCCCTCTTCAGAAAGAAATTCAAATAGATTTGCCCTGTCATCATCACTGAATTTTGGAATGGTGTATTCAAAGTTCTTTGTGTCTGAATACAAACAGTTTTCTTTTATAATCAAGGCGATTTCATCAAAGTAAGTGTTATTTTGCCCAGACGCTCTTCCGATAGTGGTATTTCCGCCTGATGGCATTAGTTTTATTAAGAAGTCTATTCCTTTATATGTGCCAGATATG
>NZ_JBHLZP010001075.1:0-1171 GCF_042429965.1 Actinoallomurus acaciae | reverse complement strand
CGGGCCGGATCGGCGCAGCGCGGCGAGCACGTCGAACTCGGCGGGCGCCAGCCTCGCGGCGGCGAACGGCGGCCGCAGGATCGGGGCGCACACCGCGGCCAGGCGTTCGATGCGCCCCAGGACCAGCAGCGGCGATGGGTCGAGGTCCGGCAGCCGCGCGCGCCACGCGTCGACGATCGAGCGCACCGCGTCGCCGTCCGCGGAATGGTCCGGGGCGGTTCGTTCTTCCACCTTGACAGCATACTTTCCACGTCAACTAATGTAGTTTCCATGGAAACTACTCTGATCGTCACCACCGTCACGGCCTACGTCGATCCGACCTGTCCGTTCGCGTGGATCACCAGCGGCTGGCTCGCGGAGGTCGAGACGCAGAGCGGTCTGACGGTACGCCGGGAGCTGATGAGCCTGTCCGTGGTGAACGAAGGCCGGGAGCTCGACGCGTGGTACCGGGACTACAACGAGCGCGCGTGGCGACCCGCCCGGGTCGCGGCCGCCCTGCTGGCCTCACCTCACGCGGACCTGTGGACCGGCTTCTATGCGGCATTCGGGCACCGGCGGCACGTCGAAGGTCTTCGTGACGACGCGCGGAACATCGCACTGACGCTGCACGAACTCGGCGTCCCGGCCGGGTTGGCCCATGCCGCCGAGGACTCCTCCTGGGACGCGGACCTGCGGGGCCGCACCAAGGCGGCCACGGCACCCCTGACCGACGACGGCGGCACCCCGATCCTGCACATCGCCGATCGCGGATTCTTCGGCCCGGTGCTCACCGCCGTACCGCGTGGAGACGCCGCGGTCCGGCTGTGGCAGGCGGTGTCGACCCTCGCGACCACCCCGTCGTTCAGCGAGATCAAGGGGAATCGCGATGAGCGGCTGCACACCGGCTGACGACGGCCGGACGCGGCTGCGCCGCCTCGGCCGGGCGCATGCCCTCGCCCAGGCCGGCGACGGTGCCTTCTACGTCACGTCGGCGGCCTATCTGGTCGGACTCGGCTGGAGCCCCGTTCGGATCGGGATCCTGCTCGCCATCTGCTGGGGAGCGGGTGCGCTGCTCGCGCGCCGCATCGGCCGCCTCGCCGACCGTCACGGCCTCGTCGCGACCAGTGCCGCGACCCTCGGCTGCTGCGCGGCCGGGCTGCTCGGCCAGGCGCTCGACGGCGAACCGGCCCGC
>NZ_JBHLZP010001074.1:0-1173 GCF_042429965.1 Actinoallomurus acaciae | reverse complement strand
CACAGAAAAGCATCTTACGGATGGCATGACAGTAAGAGAATTATGCAGTGCTGCCATAACCATGAGTGATAACACTGCTGCCAACTTACTTCTGACAACGATCGGAGGACCGAAGGAGCTAACCGCTTTTTTGCACAACATGGGGGATCATGTAACTCGCCTTGATCGTTGGGAACCGGAGCTGAATGAAGCCATACCAAACGACGAGCGTGACACCACGATGCCTGCAGCAATGGCAACAACGTTGCGCAAACTATTAACTGGCGAACTACTTACTCTAGCTTCCCGGCAACAATTAATAGACTGGATGGAGGCGGATAAAGTTGCAGGACCACTTCTGCGCTCGGCCCTTCCGGCTGGCTGGTTTATTGCTGATAAATCTGGAGCCGGTGAGCGTGGGTCTCGCGGTATCATTGCAGCACTGGGGCCAGATGGTAAGCCCTCCCGTATCGTAGTTATCTACACGACGGGGAGTCAGGCAACTATGGATGAACGAAATAGACAGATCGCTGAGATAGGTGCCTCACTGATTAAGCATTGGTAACTGTCAGACCAAGTTTACTCATATATACTTTAGATTGATTTAAAACTTCATTTTTAATTTAAAAGGATCTAGGTGAAGATCCTTTTTGATAATCTCATGACCAAAATCCCTTAACGTGAGTTTTCGTTCCACTGAGCGTCAGACCCCTTCTTCTGCGAGTTCGTGCAGCTTCTCACACATGGCAGCCTGTTCGTCAGCATCGAGTGCGTCCAGCTTTTCGAGCAGCGTCAGGCTCTGGCTTTTTATGAATCCTGCCATGTTGAGTACAGCTTGCTGCTGCTTGTTCATCTTTTCGTTTTCTCCGTTCTGTCTGTCATCTGCGTTGTGTGATTATATCGCGTACCACTTTTCGACTGTTTTACCGCCGGTATTCTGCCGTCTGACGCTTTGACGGGTATTTCTGCCTGACAATACTGTCACTGCCAAAAAACTGCCGTGCCTTTGTCGGTAATTCGAGCTTGCTGACAGGACAGGATGTGCAATTGTTATACCGCGCATACATGCACGCTATTACAATTACCCTGGTCAGGGCTTCGCCACGACACCCCATGTCAGATACGGAGCCATGTTTTATGACAAAACGAAGTGGAAGTAATACGCGCAGGCGGGCTATCAGTCGCCCTGTTCGT
>NZ_JBHLZP010001073.1:0-1174 GCF_042429965.1 Actinoallomurus acaciae | reverse complement strand
CGCGTGCCGCCGGCGAGCAGCCGCGCGCCGGCCGCGAGCGCGCGCTCGATGTGGCCTTCGACCTTGGCGCGGTGCCCGGCCGAGATGAGGGGCCCGCATTCGGTGCCGGGGTCCAGGCCGTCGCCGAGGCGGATCCGGTCGGCGCGGGCGGCCAGTTCCTCGACGAACCGGTCGTGGATCTCCTCCTGGAGGATCAGCCGCGCGCCCGCCGAGCAGACCTGGCCGGAGTGGAGGAAGGCGGCGGTGAGCGCGTGGTCCACCGCGGTGTCGAAGTCGGCGTCGGCGAACACGACGTTGGGGTTCTTGCCGCCGAGCTCCAGCGCCACGCGGCGTACGCCCTGGGCCGCGGCGGCCATGATCTCCTGGCCGGTGGACAGCCCGCCGGTGAAGGAGATCAGGTCGACGCCGGGGTGGGCGACCATGGCCCGGCCGACCGTGCCGCCGGCGCCGAGCAGGAGGTTGACGACGCCGGGCGGCACCGCCGCCTCCTCGGCCAGCGCGACGAGCGCCACCGTGGTCAGCGGGGTGAGCTCGCTGGGTTTGAGCACGGTCGTGTTGCCGGCCGCGAGCGCGGGGGCGAGCTTCCACGACATCTGCAGCAGCGGGTAGTTCCACGGCGCGATGAGGGCGCAGACGCCGACCGGCTCGTGGGTGATCCGGCTGACGACGTCCGGCCGGCCCGGGTCGACGACGCGGCCCGCGTGGGTGCCGGCGAGTCCCGCGTAGTAGCGGAAGACCGCGGTGACGTCGTCGACGTCGGCGCGGCCCTCCTTCAGCGTCTTGCCCGTGTCGAGGCTCTCGGCGCGGGCGATCGACTCACGGTCGCGCTGGAGCAGGTCCGCGATCCGCGCGAGCGTACGGCCGCGCTCGGTCGCGGGCGTACGCGGCCACGGGCCGGAGTCGAAGGCGGCGCGGGCGGCGGCCACGGCGCGGTCGACGTCGTCCTGCGTGAGCTGCCCGCCGGTCGCCAGCCGTTCCCGGTACCGCGCGTAGGCGCGCAGCCGCTCCCCCAGCTCACCGGCGGTGAACGGCTTGATCAGGTAGTGCAGCGCGCCGCGGGCGAACGCGGTGCGCACCGACTCCTTGTCGGTCGCGGCGGTGGCCATGATGACGTCCGCGCCCAGGCAGGGCAGCAGGTTCAGGCCCGACTCGTCGGGCAGGTAGACGTCGAGCA
>NZ_JBHLZP010001072.1:601-1779 GCF_042429965.1 Actinoallomurus acaciae | reverse complement strand
CTGGGGCGGGTGCTGGACCGTAACCGTGCGGACGTCGGGGTGTTGTCGGTGCCGCTGGAGAGCTTGAACCGGCACACGTTCGTGTGCGGGGCGACCGGCGCCGGCAAGTCCCAGACGGTACGGGGGTTGTTGGAGTCGGCGAGCGCGGCGGGGTTGCCGTGGCTGGTGGTCGAGCCGGCCAAGGCCGAGTACCGGCTGATGGCCGCTCGCCTCCCCGACGCCGAGGTGGTCGCGATCCGGCCGGGTGAGGTGGATGCCATCGCGGCTGGGATCAACCCTCTCGAACCCGCGCGGGACGCCGACGGGCGGGCGTTTCCGCTGCAGACCCACGCCGACCTCGTACGCGCGCTGTTCCTGGCCGCGTTCGAGTCCGACGAACCGTTCCCGCAGGTGCTGTCCGCGGCGCTGACCCGGTGCTATGAACAGCTCGGCTGGGACCTGGCCCTCGGCGAGCCCCGCGTCCCCGGCACCACGCCGCGCTATCCGACGCTGGCGGATCTGCAGGCCGCCGCCGAGCAGGTCGTCACCGAGATCGGGTACGGCAAGGAGATCACCGACAACGTCCGCGGGTTCATCCGCGTCCGCCTGTCGAGCCTGCGGCTCGGCACGACGGGGAGGTTCTTCGAGGGCGGCCACCCCATCGATTTTGAACGCCTGCTGGCCCGCAACGTGGTGTTCGAGATCGAGGATGTGGGTGACGACCGCGACAAGGCCTTCCTGATGGGCACGGTCCTGGTGCGTCTGGTCGAGTACCTGCGGATGCGGCAACGCATGAGTGGCGCCGCGGCAGGGCTGTCGCATCTGAGCGTGTTCGAAGAGGCACACCGCCTGCTGCGCAAGAGCGAGGAGAGCGGGCCGGCGGCGCACGCGGTGGAGATGTTCGCCGGGCTGCTGGCCGAGATCCGCGCGTACGGGGAGGGGCTGATCGTGGCCGAGCAGATCCCCTCCAAGCTCGTGCCCGACGTCATCAAGAACACCGCGGTCAAGATCGTGCACCGGCTGCCCGCCAAGGACGACCGGGACGCGGTCGGCGCCACGATGAACATCACCGATGCCCAGTCCCAGTTCCTGGTGACCCTGCGCCCCGGTGAGGGCGCGGTGTTCACCGACGGCATGGACTACCCCCACCTGGCCCGCATGCCCGACGGCACCACGGCTGAGAACACCCGACCCGCCCG
>NZ_JBHLZP010001072.1:0-579 GCF_042429965.1 Actinoallomurus acaciae | reverse complement strand
TCGGCTCGCGCAGCAGCACCTGTGGCACCGACTGCCACACCTCACCGTGCACGCTGCGGGACATGCGCACCGCCCAGCGCGTCCTCACCGACCACCCGCCGGTCGTGTTGTGGGCCGAGTTGGCCACGGCGGCGCACCTGTCCGGCTGGGGCTCCCCGGTGCCCGCGCCCGCGGTCCTCGAGGCGCTCCGCGCGCTGCCCGAACGGCTCCGCGACTGCGCGCTCTCCCACGCCGTCGACGCCGCCGTCGCCGCACGCGCCTCGGTCATCGTCGCCCGCTCCGACCCCGGGATGCTCGCCGACCACCTCGTCTCGGTACTGCGCGGCCGCCTGCACGGCGGGAACGTGTGCGACGGCGAGGAGCCCGAATGGTTCACCATCCCGTACCGGTGGTGCCTGGTCCTGGAAGAACTCCAAGCCGCCCACCGCCGCACCCCCGACGCCCTTCGCCACCCGTACAGCCGGGAATGGGAACGCCTCTACCAACGGTCGATTCCGGGTGAAAGCCTCGCCGAGCAACTCCGGCACGTGGAGCGCTGGTGGGACCGCGACCAACGCGACGACGCCGCCCGCGACGCCA
>NZ_JBHLZP010001071.1:0-1181 GCF_042429965.1 Actinoallomurus acaciae | reverse complement strand
CGTTCGCCCTGTTGTGGTGATGCGCCGTGTGGGTGCTGGCTCCCGCCTGTATCTGGCGTCCAGTCTGTGCGGGTGGCGGAACGGGTGCGGGTGCGTGAGATCGATGAGGGTGAAGGCGGACGGCTGCTGCGGATCATCCGCAGGGGCACGGGTTCGGTGGTGACCTGGCGGCGGGCGCAGATGGTGTTGCTGTCCGCGCAGGGGATGAGCGTGGCCAAGATCGCTGAGGTGACGTTCACCAGTCCCGATCGGGTCCGGGATGTGATTCATAACTTCAACGCCGACGGCTTCGACTCGCTCTACCCCAAGTACAAGGGCGGCAGGCCGAAGAGGTTCACCCTGGCCGAACGCCGGGAGATCAAGAGGATTGCCAAGTCCAAGCCGGCCGAGCACGGCTTGCCGTTTTCGGCCTGGAGCCTGGCCAAGCTGGCCGACTTCCTGGTCGCCGAGGGGGTGGTCGACGACATCAGCCACGAGGGCCTGCGCATCCTGCTCCGCGAGGAAGGCGTCTCGTTTCAACGCGTAAAGACCTGGAAGGCCTCCCGGGACCCCGACCATGCGGCCAAGAAAGCGCGGGTGGAACACCTGTATGCGATCGCCGATGGGGAGATCATTCCCGACGATGGCGAACCGGAGGTGGTGTTTTGTATGGATGAGTTCGGCCCGCTCAACCTCCAGCCCCACCCGGGCAGGCAGTGGACCGAACGCGGCGGCCATCACAAAGACCCCGACCGCGAGCCCCGGCCCAGGCGGCGGGCGACTTACACCCGTCCGCATGGGGTCCGGCACCTATTCGCCGCCTACGACCTGGCCGCCGACAAGCCGTACGGGCACATCAAGAAGACCAAGAACCGGTCGAAGTTCCTGGAGTTCTGCCGCTATCCACGCAGCCTGCTCCCCGCGACCGTCCGCATCGCGATCGTGTGCGACAACTACTCCCCGCACCTGACCACCAAACGCTGCCACCGGGTCGCGGACTGGTCCGAGGCCAACAACGTCGAGACCGCCTACACCCCGACCAACTCCTCCTACCTCAACCGGATCGAGGCCCAGTTCACCGCGCTGCGCTACTTCGCCCTGGACGGCACCGGCCATGCCAGCCATAAGGAACAGGGCAGCATGATCCGCCGCTACATCATCTGGCGGAACAAACACGCCGCCGACAAACACCTACGCGACAT
>NZ_JBHLZP010001070.1:0-1183 GCF_042429965.1 Actinoallomurus acaciae | reverse complement strand
GCCACCGCTCCGGACCGCGACCGCCTGCGGGTGGTCGAGGCGGTCCTCGCCGAGGCGCGTGCGCGGCGGCTGCCCGATCCGGCGATCGACGTCGCGCTCGGCGCCCTCGCGTACGTCACCGGGATGGTCCAGGGCGCGGGCGAGGCGGTGTTCGCCGTCGCCCGTACGGCCGGGTGGCTGGCCCACGCGCTGGAGGAGTACGCCCGCGAGGTCCCGCTGCGCCCGCGAGCCGTCTACACGGGCCCGCCGCCGGAGCGGCCGAACCCCCGCTAGCCACGGTCTTGTTGCTTGGGGTGGGGGTCCGGCGCGGTTCCGCGACGGCGCGGGTACGCTCACGTACGTGCGACGGTTCTTCACTCCCGGCTGGCTGGGGCTCCACCTGATCGCCATTGTGCTGATCGGGATCTTCATGCTGGCCGGCTGGTGGCAGCTGGCGCGTGCCGAGGGCGGCAACCTGCAGAGCTGGGCCTATGTCATCGAATGGCCGATGTTCGCGATCTTCGTGGTCGCGATGTGGGTTCGGATGGTGCGCGACGAACTGCGCGGCAAGGACGACCCGGGCACCGTGGTGCCCGAGCGCGCCGCGCCGCGAATGGAGATCGACGACGAGGACGACGAGGAGCTGGCGGCCTACAACCGCCGTCTCGCCCGGCTGAACGACGAGACCACGCGCCACTGACGGCGCGGGCCTCACGGAAGGACATCCCGTGCAAGGAGCGGTGACCCGTTACCGCATCATGGCGTACGTGACCGGCACGCTGCTGATCGTGCTGTGCTTCGTGGCGGTCCCGCTGAAGATCTTCGCGCACAACGGTGTCCTGTCGAACGCGGTCGGAGTGCCGCACGGCGTGATCTGCTACCCGTTGTACCTGCTGGCCACCTTCGACCTCTACCGCCGGGCGCGCTGGCCGCTGGGGAAGGTCGTCCTGATCGTGCTCGCGGGCGTGATCCCGTTCCTGGCCTTCTACGTCGAGCGCAAGGTCGTGAACGAACTGCGCACCCGCCCGGAGCCGGCCCCGAAGGTCGGCGCCGCCGGCGCCTGACACCTTCCGAGGGCCTGACCATGGGCGCCTGCGCGAGGACGCGGGCAAGGGCGCCGGCCCGCGACGGCGTATGGTCCGCCGCGGGCCGACGCGTCCTTCGGCCCCCGGTCAGCAGGCATCCGGGGGGGCGGGGGACCGGC
>NZ_JBHLZP010001069.1:0-1185 GCF_042429965.1 Actinoallomurus acaciae | reverse complement strand
GGCGGCACGGGCCGGGTGCTGCCCGCCCTGTGGGACCGCGACACCGACCGTGCCGTGCGGGCCGCGTACGTCACCCTGCCGCCGGGCGGGGTGGTGCTCGTGGACGGCGCGCTGCTGCTCGGCCGCGGCCTCCCGTTCGACCTGGCGGTGCATCTGTGGCTCTCGCCGGCGGCCCTGCGGCGCAAGGTCGCGGCCGGCGAAACGTGGACGCTGCCGGCCTACGAGCGGTACGAACACGAGGCCGACCCGGCCGGAACCGCCGATCTGGTCGTCCGTATGGACCATCCCGATCGGCCCGCGCTCGTCGAGTGACCCGGAACACCCGCCGGAAGGCTCCCGCGGGCACGCGGCGCTGTTCCGCAGGCGCGGAAATGGGCGATGATGAAACACGCCGCCACTTCCCCGAAAAGCCGTGTGGAGCCGATGTGTCAGAGTCGTTGACCTATGTCGACGCGCTGAAAATCCTTGGCGATCGTCAGAGCCGACTTGTCAGCCTCCTCGACGGCGTGATGTCGGTGGGCCTGGCGACCTGGGCGGCGACGGCGTGGACGATGGGCGGCGACCCGTCGGCGCCGACGAACCTGTTCGACCTCAAGGACGAGGTGGTCCGGTTCGGGCACGAGTCGGTGCGCCGGATCTCCGAGCGCCGCAACGGCCTGTCCCGGTACGACCGCACGCAGCGGCTCGCCGCCGCCCACGCCGTGCTCGTGGTCTCCTCCTACTTCGAGACGCTGGACCGTACGGAACTGCCGCTCAGGCCGGACCGGCTCGCCGTCACGGCCGGTGAGCGCCTCACCCACGGCGAGAGCCCGCCCAAGGGGTACGTCGACCTGATCGACGGGCTGCTCAGCGACCGGCTGCCGATGCCCGAGCCGCACGTGCCGTACGCCCGCACGCGCGAGGCGATCGAGGGCGTCTATGACCTGATGTCGCGCCGTCTCACGACGCTGCTGCGCGCCGCGCCGGAGTGGGACGCCCTGGCCGGGCGCGAGCGCACCCGTGTCCTGGACACCGTGCGCCGGATGCCGCCGCAGGCGCTCGGCACGTACGACGACGCGTTCCGCCGGCTGGCCGCCGACAACCGCGAGTTCGAGGTGTGGGCCAGCTTCACCGAGGCGGCCGGGCTGAGCGCCGGCCTGGCCGAGGTGGGGCGGCTGCTGGGCGAGATGGCGGGCCGGCAGTCCG
>NZ_JBHLZP010001068.1:0-1192 GCF_042429965.1 Actinoallomurus acaciae | reverse complement strand
AGCGCGTCCAGGCCGCGCGCCAGCCGGGCGACGGTCGCGGTGTCCTCCAGCCGCTCCGCGAAGATCACGTGGAGCAGGGACAGCAGCAGCCAGGCGTCGCCGTCCGGCCGCACCGCCACGTGTTCGAAGGCACGCGCCGTCTCCGACCGGCGCGGGTCGATGACCACCACCCGGCCGCCGCGCCGCGTGATCGCGCGCAGCTGGTCCCGGATCCGCGGCGCGCTGACGGCGCTGCCGTGGGAGACCAGCGGATTGGCGCCGACGACCAGCAGGAACTCGGTGCGGGCGAGGTCCGGGATGGGCACGCGGGTGAGCGAGCCGTAGAGCAGGCGGCTCGCGACGAGGCGGTTGTTGATGTCCTGCGAGCCGGCCGTGAACAGGTTCGGCGAGCCGACGGCGGTCATGAACCCCCGCAGCCACAGCGTGTGGGAGTAGGAGAACGCGCCGGGGTTGCCGAAGTACCAGCCGACCGCCGGGCCGCCGTGGTGGCGCAGGATCCGCCGCAGTCTCCGGCCGATGTCGCCGAGTGCGTCGTCCCAGCTGACAGGGTCGAATCCGGAGCCGTCCGGCCGACGACGCAACGGGCGAAGCACGCGATCCGGGTCATTTTGCACGTCGGCCATGGCGATGCCCTTCGGGCAGGCGAAACCGCGCGACAGCGGGTGCCGGTCGTCGGGCCGCAGCCGGACCAGCCGGCCGTCGTCCACCGTGGCGATCAGACCGCACAGAGGCTCGCAGATCCGGCAGTACGTCACCCGTTCCTCGGTGGCCATGCCCTCATTGTAAGTAACCACTTTTGAAGGGCATTTGTCCGGTGGCGGCGTATCCGCGGGCCGGGACGGGGAAGAGAAGCGGTAGCCGCCCCGATCGGCCGCGTGGCCGGGCCGCCGCCCGGTCGCGTAGCCCGCGATGACTGAGGATCGCGCAGTTTTACCAGGCCGGCGACCTTGTCGTCCTGGCGGGACCGCGTTTTCTGGAGGGGCGTTGACGGCCGACCGGTTCTCCCGGCGTGACTTCGGCAGGCTCGCGGGCTTCGCGGGGGCGGCCGCCGTCCTGGGCGCCCGGCCGGGTACGGCGCGGGCCGCCGTGCGATCCGGCGTGACGCCGGGCGCCGCGCGTGCCATGAGCGGGGACGGCTGGCGCGTCACCGGGCCGATACTGCACGGCCTGGAGGAGTTCGACGCCACCGTGA
>NZ_JBHLZP010001067.1:0-1193 GCF_042429965.1 Actinoallomurus acaciae | reverse complement strand
GCTCGAGGCCCTCCACGCCGATCCGGCCCGGCCGTGGCGGCTCCAGGACCTGGCCGCCACCGTCGGCCTGTCCCGCGCGACCCTGGCCCGGCGGTTCACGTCGCTGACCGGGCAGTCTCCGATGGCGTACCTGGCGTGGTGGCGCATGGCCATGGCGGCGCGGCTGCTCCGCGACTCCGACCTGTCACTTCCCGAGATCGCCCGGCGCGTCGGCTACGGCTCGCCGTACGCCTTCGCCCACGCCTTCAAGCGGCACTTCGGCGTCGCGCCGGGCCGCTACCGCGCCGCGGACCAGGCCGTCGCCGCCACTGCCTGACCGGCCGTACGGACGAGGCCCGCACGCCCGTCGCTCACCGGGGGATCGGCCGGGGGCGGGTCGCGGTGAAGTCGCGGAGGGTCCGTGGCGGGCGGCCGCCGATGCGCTCGATGGCCTCGGTCACCTGGTAGAGCTCGTGGCCGCCGCCGATGGCGCGGAAGAGCTCCCACAGATGGGACAGGTGCTCCACCACCGTGGCGTCCCCGTACAGTGCCGCCGCCCGCTGCCGCCATCGCCGCGGGTCCTGGTCGGCGTACACCAGCCCGAAGGTCCGCGCGGCCTCGCCGATGGTCATGACCTCGCCGGTCAGGCGGCAGACCGGGTCCGCCTCACCGTCCGGCCCGGTGAGCAGGCCCGTGGCCACGCGTGCGACGTCGGTCCCCGCGATCAGCGGCAGCGTGGTCTCGGCGGATCCGAACGGGAGCTCGAGCGTGCGCCCGTCGCTCGCGTCCGCGAGCACGGCCAGGTTCTCGAAGAAGACGGCCGCCCGCAGGTGGACCGCGCCGACGCCGGCCCGGTCGAGGACCTGCTCCGACACCCAGTGCCGGCGCATGTGAGGAGTGCCGGCGCCCGGGTCGGCGGCGAGCTGTGACACGTCGACGACCCGTTCGAGCCCCTCCTGCCGCGCCGCCGCGGCGAAGACGGCCGTGGCGTCGAGCATCCCGCCCGTCACCGGGTAGGTGAAGAACGCCCGGCGCACGCCTCGTACGGCCGGGATCACCGACGTGATCTCCCGCAGGTCGCCGACGACCACGTCGGCGCCCATCGCGCGCAGCTCGGCGGCCCGCGCGTCGTCGGCGCGCACGAACGCCCGTACGGCCCGGCCGCGCTCCAGCAGCATCCGCGTGACGTGCCGGCCGGTGGAGCCCTGCCGGCC
>NZ_JBHLZP010001066.1:0-1194 GCF_042429965.1 Actinoallomurus acaciae | reverse complement strand
GGCCGCCGCGGGCTGCTGGGCGCCGACCGCCGGGACGCACTCGCGGCACTCGGTGCCCCGGACCTCGCCGCGGTCTTCGACGAGGCGTCGCGAGCGGCGGCGCTGACCTGCTCCCGGCGAGGCGCCGACCCGCCGACCTGGGCCGAACTCGGCGCGTTCCATCCCACGACCGGCTGACTCCGGCGACGCCGTTCTTCCCGGGACGGATGAGATCTGTGCCCCAAGTACACGGACAAAGAGCATAGAAGCGCTGAGATAGTGCAAGCTATGGTGCTATGCAACATCGGCACCAGGAGACGCGGCGGCCCCCGCGCGCCTACGACTTGGATGAACTCACCGGTTCATACGACTCACAGCGCGATCCGTACGCCGACGATTTCGCGGAGCCCAAGGGCGTACGTGTTCTCCGCCTGGCCAAGCGGGCGGCCACGAGCACCATCGTGATCATGACGCTCGTCATCGTCGTCGTCTTCGTCTTCGTGGCGAAGACGAACTTCGGCAAGGGCAAGCCGCCGCCCGGCGCGGCCAACATGTCCACCAACGAGATGTTGAAGGAGCTGTCGGGGTACCAGATGGACCCCGTCGTCTCCGCCGCCGAGGCACAGGCCAAGCGTCGCGCGTACGAGAAGGCGGTCGCGGCGGAGAAGGCGGCGAAGAAGAAGGCCGCCGCCCGCGCGAAGGCGCTCAAGGAGAAGCGCGAGTGGGAGGCGCTCAAGAAACGGATGAGCAACGACCCGAGCGCGGCGGAGAACCAGGCGTACGCCAAGAAGATGAACGCGCTCAAGGGCTGGGGCGGCTGCTGGGGCTCCCTGCTGACGATGTGGAACCACGAGAGCGGCTGGAACGAGCACGCCAGCAACCCCGGCAGCGGCGCGTACGGGATTCCGCAGGCCCTGCCGGGCTCGAAGATGGCCTCGGCCGGGCCCGACTGGCACAACAACGCGATGACCCAGATCGCCTGGGGACTCGCCTACGTCGGCTCCCGCTACGGAAATCCCTGCAAGGCCTGGGGCTTCTGGCAGGCGCACCACTGGTACTGAGCCGCCCACCGGCGGGCGCGGCGGCTCCTCAGCTGCCCCGGCCCGCCAGCACGGCCACGAGATCGGACAGCATCGCGACGCGCTCGGAGCCGATCTCCCCGGCCGCGCCGGAGAGCGCGGCGATCGCCCGGTCGGTGCGCCGTCCGGCCGCCCG
>NZ_JBHLZP010001065.1:0-1194 GCF_042429965.1 Actinoallomurus acaciae | reverse complement strand
CCGAGCCCGGCTCCCGGCTCCTGGCGTGTGACGTCCGCCGCGCCGCCGAACCCGAGCGCGCACGCCTCGGCCTGCGGCCCGGCGCGGCGGTCTGGGTGGTGGAGCGGGTGTTCACCGTCAACGGCGAGACGGCGGGCTACGCGACCAGCGTGCTGCCGCGCCGCCCTCTGATCGGGCTGGACCGGGAGCTGGACGACAACGCGTCGCTGCACACGGTGCTGCGCCGCCGCTTCGGGCTGACGGTCGTCCGGCAGCGTTACCGGATCGGCTTCGACGTGCCGCCGCAGCGGATCGCCGACCACCTGAACGGCGGCGACCGCGGGCCGGTCTGGCTCGCGGAGAGCATCAACCGCGCCGCCGGCGGGCCCGTCGAGTACGCGAGCACGTACCTGCGACCCGATGTCCTCGACCTCGCATTCGAGGATGGAGAGGAAGTCAGTGACCGATGAGATGACCGGGGAACGGCGGGCCGAACTGCTGGCCGTCGCCGCCCCGGACGAGCTCGTGCCGATGGCCGAGCGCCTGCTCAACACCGGTGAGCTGGGCAACCCCCGCGTCGTGCACCCGCCCGAGGTCGGCATGGTGATGCTCACCGTACGCGAGCCGGTCGCCGAGGAGCGCTTCCACCTGGGCGAGGTCCTCGTCACGCGGTGCATGGTCGAGGTGGCGGGCGCCACCGGCTGGTCGATGCGCGCCGGCGACGACCGGGTGGCCGCGCTCGCCGCCGCGCTGCTCGACGCTGCCGCACTCGCGGGCCTGCCGTCCGCGCCGGAGATCCACGGCCTGTGCGCGACCGTCGCCGAGCGACGGGACCGCGAGGACGCCGCCGAATGGGCCGAGCTGTCCTCCACCCGCGTCGCCTTCGAGGAGCTCACATGACCGCGTGGAACGAGGAGATCGAAGGCACGCCCCTGTGGTCACCCCTCCCGACGAAGGAGGGCCCGTGACCGAGCGGAGCGAGGGAACCGAGAACACGCCCCTGTGGTCACCCCTCCCGACGAAGGAGGGCCCGTGACCGCACGAAGCGAGGAGGTCGACGAGCGCATGTCCCCGATCGTGGAGGAAGGGTCGCTGATCGCCGGGCTGGTGGGCGCGCTGGCCCTCGCGCCGGACACGGCGCAGAGCGACTTCCGCGAGCTGCTCGGCGCGCTGGCCCGGGCCGGGACGCTCGGCACGGTCGCCCTGGTGCCCGGC
>NZ_JBHLZP010001064.1:0-1214 GCF_042429965.1 Actinoallomurus acaciae | reverse complement strand
GACCGGGTGCTCGTCTCCCCCGCTCCGGGGCGGCCGGGCAAACTGCCGTTCTGGCACGGCGACGCGCCGGGACGGCCCGCCGAGCTGGGCCGCGCCCTGGGGGAGTTCAGCCGCGAGCTGTCGGCGCTGCCGCCCGAGCGGGCGCGCGAGCGCGTACGCGCCGCGGGCCTGGACGAGTGGGCGGCCGACAACCTGCTCGCGTACCTCGCCGAGCAGCGTGAGGCGACCGGCTATGTCCCGGACGACCGCACGCTGGTGGTCGAGCGGTTCCGCGACGAGCTCGGCGACTGGCGACTCGTGGTGCACTCCCCGTACGGTGCGCTCGTGCACGCGCCCTGGGTGCTGGCGACGGCGTCGCGGCTGCGCGCCCGGTACGGCGTGGACGCGCAGGCCGTGCACTCCGACGACGGCATCGTGCTGCGCGTCCCCGACACGGGTGAGGCCGTGGCCCCGCCGGCCGGCGACCTCGCGGTCTTCGACCCGGACGAGATCGAGCAGATCGTCACCGACGAGCTGGGCGGGTCGGCGCTGTTCGCCTCGCGGTTCCGCGAGTGCGCGGCGCGGGCGCTGCTGCTGCCGCGGCACCGTCCGGGCAAGCGGATGCCGCTGTGGCAGCAGCGGCAGCGGGCGGCGCAGCTGCTGTCGGTGGCCAGCAAGTACCCCTCGTTCCCGATCGTGCTGGAGACCGTGCGCGAGTGCCTGCAGGACGTCTTCGACGTGCCGGGGCTGGTGACGCTGATGCGCGACCTGGCCGGGCGCAAGGCGCGTCTGGTCGAGGTCGAGACGCCGATGCCGTCGCCGTACGCCCGGTCGCTGCTGTTCAGCTACGTCGGCGCGTTCATGTACGAGGGCGACGCGCCGCTCGCCGAGCGGCGGGCCCAGGCGCTGGCGCTCGACTCGACGCTGCTGGCCGAGCTGCTCGGCCAGGCGAACCTCCGCGAGCTGCTCGATCCCGAAGTGGTCACCGAGGCGTCACGGGAGCTGCAACGGCTGCCGTCCTCACGGCACGCCCGCGACGTGGAGGGCGCCGCCGACCTGCTCCGCGAGCTGGGGCCGCTGGCGACCTCGGAGCTGGCCGAGCGTGGCGCGAGCCCGCGATGGCTCGCCGAGCTGGAGGAGTCGCACCGCGCGATCCGGGTGCGGATCGCCGGAGAGGAGCGGTGGGCGGCGATCGAGGACGCCGGGCGGCTGCGCGACGCGCTCGGCGTGCCGTA
>NZ_JBHLZP010001063.1:0-1214 GCF_042429965.1 Actinoallomurus acaciae | reverse complement strand
ATGGACGTGACCGCGGCCGGCACCGCGAACGGTTCGCAGGTCCAGCTGTACGACTGCAACGGCACCGGCGCCCAGCAGTGGACCAAGGGCTCGAACAGTTCGCTGGTCAACGCCGCCTCGGGAAAGTGCCTGGACGCGACCGGCCCGAGTTCGGCCAACGGCACGCGTCTGCAGATCTGGACCTGCACCGGCGCCGCCAACCAGCAGTGGACCCTGCCGTCCTGACGGCATCCGACCGACGAGAACCGACGAGAGAGGACCGAACATGCTCACCGCAACCCGTCGGCGCGCCGGCCTGGTCGCTCTGGCCTGTGCGCTGATCGCCGGGTCCGGTGGCGCCGCGACGGCGGCGACGAGCCCGCGGACCGCTCAGGTCCCGCGGGCCGTCGCCCCGGCCGCGGCGACCTTCACCGACGACTTCGACGGCGCCGCCGGCTCGGGCGTCGACCAGGGCAAGTGGCGGCTGGAGACCGGCGACAACGTCAACAACCACGAGCGCGAGTACTACACGAGCGGCACGAACAACGCCGCCCTCGACGGCCAGGGACACCTGGTCATCACCGCGAAGAAGGAGAACCCGGCCGGCTACCAGTGCTGGTACGGCACGTGCCAGTACACCTCGGCCAGGATGAACACGGCCTCGACGTTCACCCAGGCGTACGGCCACTTCGAGACCCGGATGAAGATCCCGCGCGGCCAGGGCATGTGGCCCGCGTTCTGGCTGCTCGGCACCGGGAACCAGGGCTGGCCGGGCAACGGCGAGATCGACGTCATGGAGAACGTCGGGTTCGAGCCGGGCACCGTCCACGGCACGATCCACGGCCCGGGGTACTCCGGCAGCGGCGGCATCGGCGCCGGGTACACCCTTCCCGGCGGGCAGTCCTTCGCCGACGGCTTCCACACCTTCGCCATCGACTGGTCGCCGAACACCATCACCTGGTCGGTGGACGGCAACCCGTACGAGACCCGTACGCCGGCCGACCTGGGCGGCAACCACTGGGTGTTCGACCATCCGTTCTACATCATCATGAACCTCGCGGTCGGCGGCTACTGGCCGGGTGACCCGGACGGCTCGACATCCTTCCCGGCACAGCTCGTCGTGGACTACGTGCACGTCACCACGTCCTCGACCGGCGGTGGCGGCGCGACCGGTGCGATCAAGGGGTACGGCGGCAAGTGCGTCGACGTCGCCTCGGCGAGCAGTGCGAACGGTG
>NZ_JBHLZP010001062.1:0-1215 GCF_042429965.1 Actinoallomurus acaciae | reverse complement strand
CGGACCGGGCGGCGTGGGCCAGGGCGGCCCGGCTCAGGTCGTCCAGGGTCGCGAAGTGATACGTCGTCGACCCCAGCTGCACGCCGGCGCGGGCGGCGACCGCACGGTGGGTCAGGCCGCCGACGCCGACCTCGGGGATCAGCGCGCACGCGGCGTCGACGATGGCCCGGCGCCGCCCCTCGGGGTCACGGCGGCCGGTCAATGCGCGCCGCCCAGGTTGAGCACCACGACACCGGCGATCACCAGCACCACGCCGAGGACCTTGGTGACGCTGAGCGGTTCGTTCAGGAACAGCGCGCCGATCACGACGATCAGCGTGATGCCCAGCCCGGACCACACGGCGTACCCGACACCGACCTGCAGGCCCCGCGCGAGCGCCGCCGACAGGGCGAGGAAGGACCCGGCGTAGGCGACCAGGCACGCCACGGAGGGCCACAGGCGCGAGAAGCCCTCGGTGGCCTTGAGCAGGCTGGTGCCCAGCACCTCGGCCGTGATGGCCAGGCCCAGGAACAGGTACGGCATGGGAGCCCCTCCTCGTGTACGGATGTACTAGTACAAACGTACAGGAAGGGGCCCGTGCCCGACGATGGCGTCGCAGGCACCCGCGGCCGTCCCGGTCCCCGCTGCTCATCGACCTTCGATTGAGTGGGGCTCAAGGGAAGAGATCTCAGGCCGCAGCGCCGCCCTCCGACCCGGTGTGCGGCCGTCTCCGTTCTAGGGGCGGTGGTGGGCGAGGGCGGCGTGGGGGTCCTCGGCGCCCGTACGGGCGGGGTCGGCGTGGATGAGGGCGGCGGTCAGGCGGGGCACGGCGTGCAGGAGGGCGTGTTCGGCCTCGACGGCGATGTGGTGGGCGGCGCGCAGGGTGAGTGATCCGTCCAGGACGACGGTGGCCTCCGCGCGGAGCCGGTGGCCGATCCAGCGGGTGCGCAGTTCGGCGACGTCCTCGACGCCCCGTACGGCGCGCAGTGCCGCCTCGGCCCGGTCGACGACGGCGGGGTCGACGGCGTCCATCAGGCGCCGAAGGACCTCCCGGGCGGCGTCCTTGAGCACGAACGCGATGGCGACCGTGATGAGCAGCCCCACGATCGGGTCGGCCGCGGGCAGGCCCAGGGCCGCGACGCCGGCGCCGAGCAGCTCGGCGAGGTCGATGGCACGTCACCGATCAGGCGCACCGCGCGGGCGCGTTCGCTCTCGGGCATGGAGCGGTCGGCGGCG
>NZ_JBHLZP010001061.1:1275-1558 GCF_042429965.1 Actinoallomurus acaciae | reverse complement strand
GCCTGTCCCCGGAGGGCGCGGTACGGGTCGCGGGCCGCAGCCTCGGCCGCCTCGGCCCGGCGGGCAACGGCACAGCGGGCAACGGCACGGCGTGACCCGGCGGGCGGGAGCCTGCACCTGACGGGTGTACCCCCGGCAGAGCGCTGGTCGCTCGTTCCGGCCGGCCGCAGTCTGGGCCGCATGACGACAGAGACACCGCAGAGCGCCGCGCGGCCGGCAGAGCGCTGGTCGCTCGTTCCGGCCGGCCGCAGTCTGGGCCGCATGACGACAGAGACACCGCAGA
>NZ_JBHLZP010001061.1:0-1224 GCF_042429965.1 Actinoallomurus acaciae | reverse complement strand
TCGGCCCTCCAGTGGGTGGCCACCGCGTGCCTGCTGCCGACGGCCGCGCTGATGGCGCTGTTCGGGCGGGCGTCCGACATGGTCGGCAGGCGCCGGCTGTTCATCATCGGGGTGGCGACCTTCACCGTGTTCTCGCTGCTGGCCGGGCTGGCGCCGAGCCCGGGACTGCTGGTGGCGGCGCGCGTCGGGCAGGGCGTCGCGGCGGCGATGATCGGCCCGACCGCGCTCGCGCTGATGATCGCCGCGTTCCCCGAGGGGCCGCGGCGCACCCGGGCGCTGGGGGTCAACGGCGCCCTGCTCTCGCTGGGGTTCGTCGTCGGGACGATCGGCGGCGGGCTGATCACCAGTGGGCTGAACTGGCGCTGGACCATGCTCATCCTGTTCGGCATCGGCTCGCTGGTCATGCTCGGCGCGCTGACGGTGGTGCGCGAGTCCGGCCGAGGAAGCCGGGCCAGGCTGGACGTCCCCGGCGCGATCCTGGCGAGCGGCGGGCTCTTCGCCCTGGTCTATGGCATCTCCACCGGTGACCGGGCGGGCTGGGGCAGCGTGCCGACGCTCGCGACGCTGGTGGCCGCCGTGGTCCTCCTCGGCGCGTTCCTCCTCGTGGAGGCCCGGCACGCGGCTCCCCTCGTTCCGCTCCGGCTCCTGCGCCGCAGGACCGTCACCTGGGGCATGGCCGTGGCGCTGGTCACCTTCGGGATGTGCGGTGGGGCGACCCTGCTGCTCAGCATCCACATGCAGGACGTCCTGGGGTACTCCCCGCTGCGGACCGGGTTCGGCTTCCTCGGCGAGGGCGTCGCGGCGCTGCTCGCCGGGACCCTCGCGGCCCGGCTGATCAGCGCTCGGGGGACGGTGCCGATCATCGTGCTCGGCCTGACCGTGCAGGCGGTGGGCACCGCCGCGATGGTGTTCCTGCCCGCCGGGGGCGGACCGGCCCTCCTCCTGGCCACCTCGGCGACGATGGGGTTCGGGCACGTCCTGACCGTGGTGGCCGCCGTCACCACGATCACCTCCGGCCTGGACGAGGCCGACCAGGGCGTCGCCGGCAGCCTGGCCCAGATGCCCACCTTCGTCGGCGCCGTCGGCGTGGCCGGCCTCACCGCGATCGCCGCCGCCCGTACCCGGGCGCTCGCCCCGGCCACCACCGGGACACCGGCCGTCCTGAGCGGGCTGCACACCGCCTTCCTGGTGGCCGGTTCGGTCGCGCTGCTCGGCGACGTCGGC
>NZ_JBHLZP010001060.1:0-1231 GCF_042429965.1 Actinoallomurus acaciae | reverse complement strand
GGTCACCGCCCGCCGGGTCGACGTCGCCGACCCCGGCGCGGTCGAGGCGCTGCGCGACGCGGTGTGCGGCGAGATCGGCGCGCCGCGCGTGCTCGTCAACGCCGCGGGCTGGGACGTCACCGGCGCGTTCCTGGACACCGGCCCGGACTTCGCCCGGAAGGTCGTCGACATCAACTACCTCGGGCCGGTCCACCTGTGCCGGGCCTTCCTCCCGCCGATGATCGAGGCCGGGGACGGCGGCAAGGTGGTGAACATCGCCAGCGACGCGGGCCGGGTCGGCAGCTCCGGCGAGAGCGTCTACGCCGGGGCCAAGGGCGGGGTCATCGCGCTCAGCAAGTCGCTGGCCCGCGAGATGGCCCGGCACCGGATCAACGTCAACTGCGTGTGCCCGGGGCCGACGGACACCCCGCTGTTCAACTCGCTGCCGGACCGGCTCCGGGAGGCGCTGATCCGGGCGATCCCGTTCCGCCGGCCGGCCCGTCCGGAGGAGGTCGCCGCGGCCGTGCTGTTCTTCGCCTCCGACGCGGCCTCCTTCATCACCGGGCAGGTGCTGAGCGTCAGCGGCGGCCTCACGATGGCGGGCTGACCGGCACGCGAGGCCAGATCGTTCGCCGGGCCCCGCCGTACGCCGACGGGGCCCGGCCGGCCGGATCAGTGGGTGAAGACCTGGAAGTCCGCGGCCCTGACCTGCCCGGAGATGGCGCTTCCGGTGGTGCAGTCGGTCGGGACGTTCGGGTCGTTCGTCTGCTGGCCCGCGTAGTCGGGGTTGCCGGTGCACTGCGAGGCGGCGACCTCGAGGCGCAGGTGGGTGGCGGTCGTCCTGGGGATCGTGAAGGAGCGCATGGTCAGGTTCGGCGCCACCGGACGGGGCCTGGCCGCCGGGAAGGCGTCCCGCGGGCTGGTGTAGACCCGGCGGTAGTCCTTGGCCTGCGAGCAGTCGACGGTGGCCGAGGCCGTACACGCGAGGATCCGGAACGACCGCAGGGCGGTGAACCGGTTCTGCGTCTGGGTGTCGCCACCCGGGTCCTGCGCGTCCGCCGGGCGCAGCAGCGCACTGACCTGGACCCGGCGCACCTGCTGCGGCCGGTCGCCGGCGAGGCGTACGGTGACGCCCTTACCCGCCACCGGCTCGGCCTGCGCGCCCAGGTAGGCCCAGGTCGTGGCCTCGTCGTCGTCGATGAGGGCGCCGAGGCCGACGCCGTCGCCGCTCGCCGTCGCGCCGGCGGCCGCC
>NZ_JBHLZP010001059.1:0-1244 GCF_042429965.1 Actinoallomurus acaciae | reverse complement strand
CGTGGCCGAGCCGGCCGCAGACCGCGACGACGTCGCCGGGACGAGCGCCCGCACGGGTCAGCGGCGGGCCGTCCAGTGCGCCCAGAGCGGTCACGGCGAGCAGCACCGTGTCGGCGCGGACGACGTCACCGCCCGCGATCGACGCCTCGACCTGCGCCGACTCGTCACGCATGCCGTCGCACAGGGCCTCCACCCAGGCGACGTCGGTCGCGGAAGGAACGCCGAGACCCACGAGCAGAGCCGTCGGCCGGGCGCCCATCGCGACCACGTCGGCGAGGTTCTGGGCGGCCGCCTTGCGGCCGATGTCGTACGGCGGCGACCAGTCGCGGCGGAAGTGGCGGCCCTCGACCAGCACGTCGGTGGTCGCGACCACCCGGCCGCCCGGCGCCGCGACGATCGCCGCGTCGTCGCCGGGACCCAGTTCTACGGCGGGGCCGGGTGCGAAGCGCGCGGTGATCCGTGCGATGATTCCGAACTCGCCGAGTTCGCCGACGGTGATGACCCACCTCCAGTGAAGACACGGTACGGTGACCGTCAGATTGGCAGTCCCAGGGAGGACGTGATGGTGCAGGCCTACATCCTCATCCAGACCGAGGTCGGCAAGGCCGCCGAGGTGGCCGGTGAGATCTCCGGCATCCCGGGCGTGACCCTGGCCGAAGACGTCACCGGCCCGTACGACGTCATCGTCCGCGCCGAGGCGAACAACGTGGACGAACTGGGCAAGCTCGTCGTCGCGTCGATCCAGTCGGTGGAAGGGATCACGCGGACACTGACCTGCCCCATCGTCCACATCTGAGCCGGTGTCCCTCCCGCCGCCAGTCTGCACCACGAGACGAGTTCTGGCGGCGGGCGGTGCGCTCGTCCTGCTCACCGGCTGCGGCACCGGATCCGTCGAGGTCCCCGTGCCGCGACCGCCCGCGGCGATCGCGGCCGTGTGCGCGCACCTGCGTGACCGGCTGCCCGCGAAGGTCCACGGCAGGTCCCGGCGCGCGACGTCGCCGAAGTCCTCGCTCGTCACCGCATGGGGCTCGCCCGCGATCGTGGTGCGCTGCGGCGTGCCCCGGCCCACGGCGCTGAAGCCCACCTCGCAGCTGGTGGTGATCAATGGCGTCAACTGGCTGGCGGTGCCGCCGGACCGCCCGGTCACCTTCACCGCCGTCGGGCGCCGGGCGTACATCGAGGTGACCGTGCCGGGCGCGTACGAGCCGCCGGGCGACGTGCTGATCGAGCTGGCCGATCCGATC
>NZ_JBHLZP010001058.1:0-1246 GCF_042429965.1 Actinoallomurus acaciae | reverse complement strand
TGTGGCGTGACCTGCTCGCCAAGAACGAGCCGCTCCCGCTCGACCGCCCGCTCGACCCCACCCGTGACGTCGCGGCCACGATCGAGGAGGTCACCGTCACCCTGCCGCCGGACGTCACCGAGCCGCTGCTCACGCGGGTGCCCGCGGCGCTCGGCGCCTCGGTGAACGACGTGCTGCTCGCCGGGCTCGGCCTCGCGGTCGCCGACTGGCGGAGGCACCGGGGACACCCGGGCGACTCCGTGCTCGTCGCGCTGGAGGGACACGGACGGGAGGAGCAGGTGGCCGGGGACGTCGACCTGTCCACGACGGTCGGCTGGTTCACCAACGTCTTCCCGATCCGCCTCGACGTGGCCGGGCTCGACCTGGACGAGGCGCTGCGCGGCGGACCGGCCGTGGCCGAGGCCGTGCGCCGCGTACGGGAGCACCTGACGTCGCTGCCCGACAACGGGATGGGCTACGGCCTGCTGCGCCGGCTGAACCCGGGGACGGCCGCGGAGCTGGCGGGGCTGGCCGAGCCCCAGATCGAGTTCAACTACATGGGCCGCTTCGACTTCCCCGAGGCGGCCGACTGGGAGTTCGCGCCGGAGGCCGAGGCCGCCGACAACGGCGCCGACGACGCGATGCCCGAGACCTTCGCCCTGGTCGTCAACGCGCAGACCGAGGACCGGCCCACCGGCCCGGAGCTGAGCGTGAGCTGGGCCTGGCCGCGCGCCGTCCTGACGACCTCCACCGTCGACGACCTGGCCCAGACCTGGTTCCGCGCCCTGCGGGCCCTAGTTGTACTGACCACCGAGGAGACAGCATGAGCACCAACCCCTTCGAGAACCCCGACGGCGTCTACCGCGTCCTGGTCAACGCGGAGAACCAGCACAGCCTGTGGCCGGACTTCGCCGACGTCCCGGACGGCTGGACCAGCGTGTTCGGCCCCTCCGGGCGGCAGGAGTGCCTGGACTACGTCGAGGAGCACTGGACCGACATGCGCCCGCAGAGCCTCATCGACGCCATGAGCGCGGACTGACCCCGCGCGCGGGTCAGCGGCGGCTCGACCAGGCCGACCAGAGCGCGGCATAGCGGCCACCGGCGGCCACCAGCTCGTCGTGGGTGCCGGACTCGACCACCCGTCCGGCGTCCAGGACGACCACGCGGTCGGCCGCGGCGGCCTGGGTGAGACGGTGCGCGACGACCAGCGCGGTCCGCCCGGTGAGCGCCTCTTCCGCCGCCGCCTCCAGGAGGCGGGCGCCCGCGC
>NZ_JBHLZP010001057.1:0-1256 GCF_042429965.1 Actinoallomurus acaciae | reverse complement strand
CGCCGAGCCCGACGACCAGGACGCCGACGGCCGTGCCGCCGGAGACCTCGGCCAGTTCGCGGGCGCGCCGCGCGGCGTTCAGCGAGGAGGCGGGGGACGCGGGCGGCGGGGCCGCCTCGACGGGCCGGCGAAGACGTGTCATGAGACCTCCTTCGTCGGAGGGGGTGACCACAGGCGCGTGCTTTTGACTCCCTCGCTCCGTTCGGTCATGGGGCCTCCTTCGTCGCGGGGAGTGACCACGGGCGCGTGCTGTCGGTTCCCCCGCTCCGCCCGGTCATGGGGCGAGGTACCTTTCGAGAATCTGCCGGAGCTCCTCGTCGAAGGCGGCCGCCGACAGGGCCGGGCCGTCCTCGGTCATGATGTGGCCGGACATGGCGAAGGACTGGAGGACGAGCAGCAGGGAGCGCGCCTGCCGGGCCGGGTCGCCGGCGCGCACACTGCCGTCGCGATGGCCCGCCCGCAGCGTCGCCTCGATCGCGCGCAGCATGGCCTCCTGGCTCGTGCCGCGCCGTTCGAGGATGTAGGGGAGCAGGACCTCGGGATCGACTTGCATGATCTTGTGGAAGAGCGGGTGCGCGCGGAGGGCGGCGACCCCGGTGACCAGGGCCTCGACGGCCTGGACCCGTACCGGTGAGCCGTCCTCGGGCGGCGCCACGCGCGAGACGACGGCGGCCCACTCGCGGGTCATCAGGTCGGCGACCAGCGTCCGCACGTCCGGCCAGCGCCGGTAGATCGTCATGCGGGACACCCCGGCACGGCGCGCCACGTCGGTGAGCGTCGTACGGCGCACGCCCACCGCCAGCACGCAGTCACGTGTCGCGTCCAGCACGGCATCCTTCTTGTGACGAATCGACGCCATATGTCACAGTGTAACTGCGCTGGATAGGGGGTAGCCATGTCGATCGTGGACATGTCGTGGAGCGGCTGGGGTGATCCGGAGCGGGCCGAGCGCCTGCCGGACTCCGTGGCCGGACTGCTGCGCGAGCTGCTCGGCGTGCACGCCGAGCCGGCTCAGCCCGTCAAGCTCGCCGAGATCGAGCCGCCGCCGGCCCGGCCCGTCCCCGGCGTCCTGGAGGACGTCGTCGGCGCGGAGCACGTGCGCACGGACGCCGAGACGCGTATCCGCCACACGCGTGGCAAGTCAACGCCGGACCTGCTGCGCATCCGCGCGGGCGACGCCGGCGGCGCGCCCGACGCGATCGTGCTGCCCGGGTCCCACGACGAGGTCGCGGCGGTTCTCGACCGGTGCTCCGAGC
>NZ_JBHLZP010001056.1:0-1260 GCF_042429965.1 Actinoallomurus acaciae | reverse complement strand
CGCGGCGCCGGGCACCTCCGCCCCGGCACCCGCAGTCCGGCCCGCCGAAGCCCGCGCCGCCACGGCACGGCTCACCGGCAACCGGCTGCTCAGCGGCCCGGGGTCGGGCAAGGAGGTGCGGCGGTTCACCTTCGACCTTCGTGACGGTCTTCGTGACGGTGAGCTCACCTATGAGGCCGGTGACGCGCTCGGGGTGCGCCCGGTCAACCACCCCGGCCTGGTGGCCGAGTGGCTGGCCGTCACCGGCCTGGACTCCGGCGCCGCCGTCGAACTCGACCGCGTCGGGACGGTGCCGCTCGGTGACGCCCTCCACCGGCACCTGGACATCACCAAGATCACCCCGGGGCTGCTGCGCTTCGTCGCCGAACGCACCGGCGACCGCACCGTGAAGGAGCTGCTGCGCCCCGACAACAAGGACCGGCTCGCCCAGTGGTCCTGGGGCCGCCAGGCCGTCGACGTCATCGCCGAGCATCCCGTCCGCGCCGGCGCCCAGGAGTGGGCCGAGGTACTGGGCCGGCTGCGCCCCCGCCTCTACTCGATCTCCTCCAGCCCTCTCACCCGGCCGCACGAGGCCGCGCTGACGGTCTCCGTCGTGCGGTACGAGGGTCCGGGCGGCCGTGCCCGCAGGGGGGTGTGCTCGGCCTTCCTCACCGACACCGCGCCCGGCTCCCCGGTACCGGTGCACGTCCAGCGCTCCCCGCACTTTCGGCCCCCGGCCGACCCGGCCACCCCGATGGTGATGATCGGCCCCGGCACCGGGGTCGCGCCGTTCATCGGCTTCCTCGACGAGCGGCGCGCCCGCGGTCACCGCGCCCCCAACTGGCTGTTCTTCGGCGAACGGCACCGCGCCAGCGACTTCTACTACCGGGAGGAGCTCACCGCCCTCCAGGACGACGGATACCTGGCCCGCCTCGACACGGCCTTCTCCCGCGACCAGCGCTCACGGGTCCACGTCCAGGACCGGATGCGCGAGCAGGGCCACCGCCTGTGGTCCTGGCTTCAGGACGGCGCCCACCTTTACGTCTGCGGCGACGCCTCCCGCATGGCCAAGGACGTCGACCGGGCGCTGCGCGACATCGCCACCACCCACGGCGGCCTCACCCGCGACGCCGCCGCCGCGTACCTCAAGCAGCTCGCCGCCGGCGGACGCTACGCCCGCGACGTGTACTGACGGGCCGCTGGGCGTCTCAGCCCGGCGGGGCCTGGGGCGCGGCGATCCGCTCGGCCTCGGCGGCACGGCCGAGGCGTTCGAGGGTGCGG
>NZ_JBHLZP010001055.1:0-1266 GCF_042429965.1 Actinoallomurus acaciae | reverse complement strand
CAAGACCTCCGACTCGTCCAGTTCGAGTGCTGGTGGTCAGGAGTTGAAGGGTGTGACGGTCGAGGTCGCGGCGAAGTGGACGGGGGTTGAGCAGCAGAACTTCCAGAAGGTGTTGTCGGCGTTTGAGAAGAAGACGGGCGCGAAGGTGAATTACGCGTCGACGGGTGAGAACGAGGATGCGTATCTTGGTCCGCGTCTGCAGGCGCATCAGCCGCCGGATGTGGCGATTCTTCCGCAGCCGGGTCTGGTGGCTCAGTATGCGAAGAAGAATGATCTGAAGCCTTTGTCGGCGGATGTGACGGCGACGATCGATGCGAATTACACGCCGTACTGGAAGCAGCTGGGTTCGGTGGATGGCAAGGCTTACGGCGTGCTGGTGAAGGCGGCGTACAAGTCGATCATCTGGTACCGGACGAAGGCGTTCGATGACGCGGGGGTGCAGCCGCCGGCGGATTGGGCGTCGTTCACCAAGGCCGCGCAGACGCTGTCGGATGCGGGGTCGACGCCGTTCGAGCTGGCGGCGGGGTCGGCGGACTCGTGGACGCTGACGGACTGGTTCGAGAATGTGTACCTGTCGCAGGCGGGCCCGGACATGTACGACAAGCTGACCAAGCATGAGATCAAGTGGACCGACCCGTCGGTGACCAAGGCGCTGCAGGCGCTGGTGCAGGTGTGGGGTAAGTCCAACCTGATCGCGGGTGGCACCGCGGGCGCGTTGCAGCAGAAGTTCGACTCCTCGATCACGGACACGTTCGGGAAGAACAAGTCCGCGATGGTGTATGGGGGTGACTTCGCGGCGGCGAACATCGGCACCACCTCGGCGAAGATCGGCACCGACGCGAAGGTGTTCGCCTTCCCCAAGGCGGGTGACACGACCCCGGCGGTGCTGGGTGGTGACACCGCGGTGGCGATGAAGGACTCCAAGGGCGCGATGGCGCTGATCAACTACCTGGCCTCGCCGGAGGCGGGCACGGTGTGGGCCAAGGGCGGCGGCTACATCTCGCCGAGCAAGAACGTCAAGCCGGACGCCTACCCGGACGCGCTGACCAAGCAGCTGGTCTCCCAGCTGCAGGCGGCCGGTGACTCGGCCCGGTATGACATGTCGGACCAGGCGCCGGCAGCGTTCGGTGGCACGCCGGGTCAGGGCGAGTGGGAGGACCTGCGTGCGCTGGTGAAGAACCCCGGTGACATCAAGGGTGTGCAGGCGAAGCTGGAGTCCGACGCCGCCAAGGCCTTCAAGTAGGCCCCGGTCATGACTGCGATCAC
>NZ_JBHLZP010001054.1:0-2043 GCF_042429965.1 Actinoallomurus acaciae | reverse complement strand
GACTACCGGGCGGAGGTGCGGCGGGTCGCCCGCGCGAAGCTGCCCGCGGTCCTGGGCGAACCGGACGGCCGCTTCGCCGTGCCGCCCGGCCTGCCCGGGGCCTGGACGGCCGAGGTCGACGCCGTACGGGACGAACCGCCGCTCTCGGTCGCCGAACTCGACGCGCTCGACGGCGTGATCACCGGCTGCGCGGTCGCCATCGCCGAGACCGGCACGGTCGTGCTCGACCACGGCCCCGGGCAGGGCCGGCGGGCGCTCACGCTGGTCCCCGACGTCCACCTGGTCATCGCCCTGACCACCCAGATCGTCGCGGACGTGCCCGAGGCGATCGAGCGCCTGTCGCCGGACCGGCCCATCACGTTCGTGTCCGGCCCGTCGGCCACGAGCGACATCGAACTGTCCCGCGTCGAAGGCGTCCACGGGCCGCGCCACCTGTCGATCCTGATCGTCGACGCCTGACACCGGGCCGGCCGCTCCCGCTCCTCTCGACCACCGACCCGCGCACCACCGAGCCGAATTGGGGAGAAATGCAGCCGCGTTCATTCGCCGCCGTGGACCTCGGCGCCTCCAGCGGGCGTGTGATGATCGCCCGGGTGGGCGAGGACGAACTGGCGCTTCGCGAGGCGCGCCGCTTCCCCAACCGCCCCGTACGCGCGGCGGGCACGCTCTACTGGGACGTCCTCGGCCTGTACGGGCACGTGCTGGACGGGCTGCGGGCCGCGGAGGACGTCGCGTCGATCGGGGTCGACTCCTGGGCCGTCGACTACGGGCTGCTCGACTCCGCGGGCGCCCTGATCGGCAACCCGGTCCACTACCGTGACGGCCGGGCGGACGGCGTCATGGACGACGTCGTCGCCAAGGTGGGCGCGCAGACCCTGTACGACGTCGGCGGACTGCAGTTCCTGCCGTTCAACACCGTCTACCAGCTGCTGTCCGCACCGGTCCCGGAGTCGGCGCGGACGCTGCTGATGGTGCCCGACCTGCTCGCGTACTGGCTGACGGGCGAGACGGGCGCGGAGGTGACGAACGCCTCCACGACCGGGCTGTACGACGTGCGCACCGGCGACTGGGCGTACCCCCTCATCGCACGGCTCGGCCTGCCCGCGAAGATCCTCCCGCCGCTGCGGCGGCCGGGCGAGATCATCGGCACCCTGCGGCCCGACGTCGCCGCCGAGACCGACCTGCCGTCGTCGCCCGTCACCGCGGTCGGCTCGCACGACACCGCCTCGGCCGTGTTCGCGGTGCCCGCCGAGCACGACCGCTTCGGGTACGTGTCGTGCGGCACCTGGTCGCTGGCCGGGGTGGAGCTGACCGCGCCGGTGCTGACGGAGGAGAGCCGGGTCGCCGGGTTCACCAACGAGGCCGGCGTCGGCGGCACCATCCGTTACCTGCGCAACGTGATGGGGCTGTGGCTGCTCCAGGAGTCGCTGCGCACCTGGCGCGCCGAGGCGTCACTGCCCGGCCTGCTCGCCGCCGCCGCGGACGCGCCGCCGTTCGCCGCGCTCGTCGACCCCGGGGATCGGTCCTTCATTCCGCCCGGCGACATGCCGGCGCGGATCGCCGCGTACTGCGAACGCACCGGCCAGCGGGCCCCGGCCGGACGGGCGGAGGTCGTGCGGTGCGTCCTGGAGAGCCTCGCCCTCGGTCATCGCGCGGCGATCCGGGAGGCCGCCCGGCTGTCCGGCAGGTCCGTCGAGGTGGTGCACATGGTCGGCGGCGGAGCACGCAACGCCCTGCTGTGCCGGCTGACCGCCGACGCCTGCGGGCTGCCGGTCGTGGCCGGCCCGGTCGAGGCGACCGCCATCGGCAACGCGCTCGTCCAGGCCCGCGCGCACGGCCTGACCGCCGACCCGCGCGAGCTCGTACGGCGGACGCAGGACCTCACCGTCTATCACCCACATGCCGACGAGGCCGCCTGGGACGCCGCCGCCCGGCGCGTCGGCCTGGCGTAGTGACCTCCGGCCGGTCGTCATCGTCCCCGCCCGAGCCGTGGAGGCGGCTCACGCGAAGAGCGCGCGACCGGCGGGGACGCCCGGGGGCGTC
>NZ_JBHLZP010001053.1:0-1278 GCF_042429965.1 Actinoallomurus acaciae | reverse complement strand
GCCCGCGCCTGGGCCACCTGCCCGTCCGCGCCGTCCCCGCCGAGCAGCAGGCCGAGCGCCCGGCCGGACAGCGCCGCCGTGGCCAGCACGGGGTCGGAGGACACGTCCACGAACACGGGCCGGCGCCGGCCCGCCTCCCGTACGAGGGCCAGGTCGAGAGTGTGGTGCGGCAGGTGGGTCCGCGTGCCGGTCTCGCAGAGGACCACCTCGTGGTTGCCCTCGGCGACGCAGTACTCCGCGGCCGACAGCCACTCCTCCAGCGTGGCCGCCGGAGCCCGCTGGATCATGACCGGACGGCCCGTACGGGCGACCGCGCGCAGCAACTGGTAGTCCTGCATCCAGGCCGCGCCGACCAGGACGCCGTCGGCGTGCTCGGCGATCGCGGGCAGGTCGAGGGCGGAGAACGGCTCGACGAGCAGCGGCCCGGAGTACGACCGGCGCAGCGCGGTCAGCTCGGCGGCGGCGTCCGCGAGGCCGTGACGGTGGCGGAGGCTGGTCATCGCGACGTCGGGTTCGGCGGCGGTCCCGGCGATGATGACGGCGTTGCCCGGGTCGATCAGGTTCATGGTGTGTCCCTCCGGGCGGTCCGTCCCCCCGGAGACGAGCCGCCCACGCTGTGAGTGAGAAAAGCGAAAGGCAGAGCCCTGGGGGCTCTGCCTCGTCGCCGGCTCGGGATGGTCGTCGCGGTCAGGTCACGGCGACCGGCTCACCCGGAGCCGGCGACGTAAACGCGAAATAGCGACGATCCATGTGCCGATGGTAACCGGCCGCACGCCTCGACCGCCATCTGCCGGAACCCTTCGTCTCATCATCTGAGAGGCCGAGGTCGATATCCTGCTGATATGGACCGGGAAGTAGCGAGTTACCGGCAGCATCCGACCGAGCCCGGCGTCGACCTGCTCAACGCACGTTTCGTCACCCACCGCTACACCCGGCACGCGCACGCGACGTACACGTTCGGGCTGATCGAGTCCGGGGTCGAGGAGTTCGAGCACGCCGGGAGCCTGCTGCGGGCGGCGCCGGGCCAGGTGGCCCTGCTGAACCCGGAGGTGGTGCACACCGGCCAGGCCGGCGTGCCGGAAGGGTGGCGCTACCGGGTGCTGTACCCGGCCGTGGACGTGGTGCGGGACGTCGCCGCCGAACTGGGCGCGCCCCGCGGCATGCCGTTCTTCCCCTCGACGGTCCTGGACGACCCGGCGGCGGCCCGGCTGTTGCGCTCGGTCCACGCCAGCGCCGCGCGCGGCGACGCCCTCGCGTCGTCGTCCGCCCTGCGCACCG
>NZ_JBHLZP010001052.1:0-1279 GCF_042429965.1 Actinoallomurus acaciae | reverse complement strand
CGCTCGCGGCCGCCGGGCGCCGCATCGGGCTGGCCGCGGTGGCGATCGCGATCGTGCTGCCGTTCGCGGTGCCCGGCATCGAGCCGCGCGGGCTGCTCGGCATCGGCGGGAACGGCGACACCGGGGCCGGGAGGGGCTCCGGCTCGATCACCGGCCTGAACGCCCTGGACCCGCTGGTGAGCGTACGGCGCCAGCTCGTGCGCGAGGGGGACGCCGAGGTGCTGCGGTACCGCACCACGGACGGCGCCGCACCGGACTACCTGCGGATGTACTCCCTCGACCGGTTCAACGGCGAGACCTGGTCGACCGGGCCGCTGCGCGCCGGGCCGGACGGACGGGTGGCCGACAAGGAGCTGCCCGCCGAACCGGGCGTGAGCGCCATCCCCGCGCGGGCGGTGACCACGGACATCGGCATCGACTCGCGGGTGCACGGGCTGGACGTGCTGCCGATGCCGTACCCGCCCACCAAGGTGAGCATCAAGGGCGACTGGCGGGTCGACCCGCGGTCGCTGACGGTGTTCTCGACCCACGACTCGGCGGGCGGCCGGTCCTACACGGTCACGAGCATCCGCGCCGAGCCGACGTACCAGGAGCTGGTGACCGAGGCCACCCCGCCGGACTCGATCACCTCGCGGTACCTCGGGGTGCCCGACTCGGTCGGCGACGACATCGCCAAGCTCGCCGCCCAGCTGACCGCGGGCGCGTCGACGCCGTACGAGAAGGCGGTCAAGCTGCAGGACTGGTTCACCCGGCCGGGGAACTTCACCTACAGCCTCGACACGCCTCCGCCGCAGCGCGGTGGCGCGCTGCGGGACTTCCTGTTCACCTCCCGTACCGGCTACTGCGAGCAGTTCGCGTCGTCGATGGCGGTGCTCGCCCGCGTCCTCGGCATCCCGGCCCGCATCGGCATGGGGTACACGGCCGGCACCCAGCAGCCGAACGGCGAGTGGGTGGTCCGCACGAAGGACGCCCACGCGTGGCCGGAGCTGTACTTCACCGGCGTCGGCTGGCTGCGGTTCGAGCCCACGCCCGGCGGCGACGGCGGCCAGGGCAGCGCCACCGTGCCGTCGTACACGGCGCCGCAGCTGCTCCCCGGCTCGCCGGGCAGCGACCCGCAGACCCAGCTGCCGTCGACCGGCTCCGGCTCGGGGTCGGCCCCCTCGTCCGCGCCGACCGTCACGCGTCACCGCACGGACACTCTCGCCGACCAGCGCGCCGCTCCGGGCGCCGCACCCGAGTCCGACACGTCGCATCCGCCGGTCTTGTGGCTGCTGATCGG
>NZ_JBHLZP010001051.1:0-1281 GCF_042429965.1 Actinoallomurus acaciae | reverse complement strand
GTGCGCGTGCCGCTGCGCGAGGTCCTCGGCTGGATCGCGGGCCACCCCGACGGCGACCTGACCGTGCCGGCCCTCGCCACCCGCGCCGCGATGAGCGAACGGCACTTCGCCCGTGTCTTCCGCGCCGAGACCGGCCGGACCCCGGCCGCCTTCGTCGAAGGCTCCCGCGTCGAGGCCGCCCGGCGGCTGCTGGAGACCACCGCGGCTCCTCTGGAGTCGGTGGCGCGCGCCTGCGGGTTCGGCACCGTCGAGACCATGCACCGCAGCTTCAAACGGACCGTCCAGGTCACCCCGGGCGAGTATCGCCGCCGTTTCTCCGCACGCGCCGCGGCCCGCTGAGGGCCCCGGCCTCGATGAAAGGCACGCCAATGCTCATCGTCATCCCGATCTTCGACGGCATCACCGCGCTCGACGCCGCCGGCACGTACGAGGTCCTGCGGATGCTGCTGGAGGCCGAGGTCGTCTTCGCCGCCGAGACCGCGGGGCCGTGCGCGGACGGGTACGGCTCGCTGTCCCTCGTCGCGACGGCCGCCCTGACGGACGTCACCCGCGCCGACGTGCTGCTGGTGCCCGGCGGTCCCGGGGCGCGCCGCCGCGTCGCCGACGAGCCGCTGCTGACGTGGATCCGCCGCGTCCACGCCACGACGGAGTGGACGACGTCGGTGTGCACCGGATCGCTGCTGCTGGGCGCGGCCGGCCTGCTGGACGGGCTGGAGGCCACCACGCACTGGAGCGCGGTCTCGCACCTGGAGTCCTACGGCGCGACGTACACGGCGCGGCGGGTCGTCGAGCAGCCCGGCGGCGTCATCACCGCGGCGGGGGTCTCCTCGGGCATCGACATGGCCCTGCGGCTGGCCGAGCTGATCGCGGGCCGGACCGTCGCCGAGGCGTGCCAGCTCACGATCGAGTACGACCCGCAGCCGCCCTTCGACTCCGGCGCGTACGCCAAGGCGTCACCGGAGGTGAAGGAGTACCTGGCGGCCCGGCGCTGAGTCAGGGGCGCAACAGGACCTTGCCGACGTCGTCGCGGGCCCCGCGTGACAGCTCCAGCGCCCGGCCGAACTCCGCGAGGTCCAGCTCGTGCGTGATGAGCGGGCCGGGGTCGAGCAGGTCGGCGGCGAACAGGCGCACCGCGTACGTCCAGGCCGCCGGGGGCGCGCCGAAGACGCCGGTGACGGTGAGCCTCCCGCCGACGATCGCGACCGGGTCGGCGGTGGTGGCCTGTCCGGGGATGCCGGTGAGCACGACCCGGCCGCCGCGCCGTGCCAGGGCGATCGCCGC
>NZ_JBHLZP010001050.1:0-1288 GCF_042429965.1 Actinoallomurus acaciae | reverse complement strand
CGCCGCGTGCCGGTCACCGGCGCGTGCGGCGCGGACGGCGCGCGGCTGTGCCGGCGGCTGCGCACGCTTCACCCGGCCGCGCTCGTCCAGCTCGACCACGACGAGGACGGCCTGGCCAGGCTCGCCGCCGAGAGCGAGACGGGCCGCTGCGCGGTGGTGGACATCAGGGACGGGCCGCGCGTCGACGCGCTGTTCGAGGACGTACGGCCCGAGCTGGTGCTGCACGCGGCCGGCTTCAACCACGACCCGCGTCCGCTGGAGCGCCGGCCGTCCGCGGCGGTCCGTACGAACGTCCTCGGCACGCGCAACCTCGTCCGCGCCGCCCTCCGTCATGACGTCGAACGCTTCGTCCTGGTCTCCACCGACCAGGCCGCCGAGCCGGTGTCGGTTCTCGGCGCGACCCGTCGGCTGTCCGAACTGGTGCTGCACTCGGAGGCGGGCGGCTCGACCTGTTTCGCGGCCGTACGCGCCGGCGGGGTGCTGGGGTCGAGCGACTCCCCGCTGAGCGCGATCGCCGGCCGGCTCTCCGCGGGGCAGCCGGTCACCGTGGCCCATCCCGACGCCACGCGGCACCTCATGTCCGCGCGCGAGGCCGCCGAGCTGGTGCTGGAGGCGACGGTGATGGCCGAGGACGCCGACACGTTCGCCCTCGACACCGGCCCGCCGTCGTCGGTGCTGGCGGTGGTGGGCGCGCTCGTCGACGGGCTGCGCGTGCCGGACGCGACGATCCGGTTCACCGGGCTCGGCCCCGGTGAGCGGCTGCGCGCCCGCTCGTTCGCCGAATCGGAGGAACGGGTACGGACCGCCCATCCGCTGATCTGCGCGACCCGCGCCACCGCGTCGGCCCACGGGCGGGGCGAACCGCTGACCGCGCTGCTCGACGCGGCCGCACGCGACGCCGACGACGAGGTACGGATGCTGATGCGGCGGATCCTGCCCGAGTACCGGCCGCATGAGGAACGCCCGTGACCGGCCCCCGGCGGAGGAGGTCCCGTGACCGAGAGCGATGACGGCCCGCGGCTCCGTGTCGCCCTGGTGCTCGACCGGTTCGAGGGCGGTCCGGCGCGGGCGGCGCTGACCGCGGCTCTCGCGCTGGACCCGGAGACGTACACGCATACCGTGATCACCGGCGCGCGGGGCGGGCTCGACGCGTGGGCCGAGGAGTCGGGGGTGCGGGTCGTACGGGCGCCGGGGCAGAGCGCGCTGGCCGAGGCCATCGGCGCGGGCGCGTACGACGTCGTTCACACGCACGGGGGAACGGCCGGGCGGTTCGCCGCCGCGCGCGTCG
>NZ_JBHLZP010001049.1:0-1218 GCF_042429965.1 Actinoallomurus acaciae | reverse complement strand
CGCGCGTCCTGCCGGGACGGCCGGCGGCCTGCCACGGCGAGCCGATCGTTCCTCACCTGGGCGAGACCACCGTCGGCCTGCTGGCGCGGCATGTCGTCGAAGGACGGCCGGCCGGTGCCCGGCGTCCGGCGCCGGACACGCCTTCGGCCGTTCCCGAGATACCGAGGAGGGAGCGGCGTCCTCTCCCCGGTCGGCGGGCCGGGGCCCTGACGCCGCACGTCCGATGAGCTCGATCCAGCGGCCCCCGGTACGCATCGACCGGGGGCGGAGCGCCGGCGACGTCCTGGCCGGGGTCCTCGCGATGGCCGCGGTCGCGGCGCTGCTGCTCGGGGTCCCCTTCGCCCTGCTGACCTTCTTCGGCTCGCCCATCCCGCACAAGCTGCCCTCCACCGAGACGCTCACCCAGCGGCTCGACGCGAGCGCGCTCATGCACGTGCTGGTCATCGTCGTGTGGCTCGCCTGGATCCAGCTGACCGTGTGCGTGCTGGTCGAGGCGTACGCCGAGATCCGGGGCGTCGGCGTGCCGGCCCGGGTGCCGCTCGCCGGCGGCCCGCAGGCGCTCGCGCACCGGCTGGTCGTCGCGGCGCTGCTGCTGTTCACCGCGACCACCGCCGTCATGCCGGTGATCACGGGTGTCCGCGCGACGCACATCCAGCAGCACGTGAACCCGCCTCAGCACCGCGAGCCCCCGCGGGCGGCCGAACCCGCGTCCGCCCAGGACCAGGGGCAGGGGCAGGACGCGGACAACCCGACCCTGATGGAGAAGAACGCCGTCCGGAAGATCTACCGGGTACGCCCGCCGGCCGGACGGCACCACGAGAGCCTCTGGGAGATCGCCGAGAAGTGCCTGGGCGACGGCCGGCGCTACCGCGAGATCTACTCGCTCAACAAGGGCAAGCTGCAGCCCGACGGCACGCGTCTCACCATGGCCAGCCTGATCCGCCCCGGGTGGGTGCTCGACATGCCCGCCGACGCGACCCACGTGGAGATCATCGACAAGGGTCCGCACGACGGGGAGCACGAGCACGGCGTCCCGCACTCGCAGGTGCCGGGCGGCGTCCACCACCACGGATACGTCAACACCGAGCAGCAGGCCGTCGAGGCCGCGCGGCACGCCGCGCAGCAGGAGGCGCGCGACGACCGCGCCGACCGTGAGGCGGGCCGGCCCCCGGTCGACGAGGGACCGGACGTGACCGCCCCCGGCGACCGGGCGCAGGG
>NZ_JBHLZP010001048.1:0-1290 GCF_042429965.1 Actinoallomurus acaciae | reverse complement strand
GGCCGGCGCGTGCTGCTGACCGGTGCGTCCGGGGGCGTCGGGCACTTCGTGACCGAGCTCGCGGCCGCCGCCGGGGCACAGGTCACCGCCGTGACCCGGGACGCCGGACGCGGGGCCCGGCTCACCGAGCTCGGCGCGGCCGAGATCGTCCACGACCCGGCCGACGCACGCGGGCCGTACGACATCGTCCTGGAATCGACGGGCGGCGACACGCTCCCCGTCGCCCTCGCGCGGCTCGCGAAGCGCGGCACGCTCATCTGGTTCGGCCAGGCCAGCCGGACTCCGGCGACGCTCGACTTCTTCGCCTTCTTCGACGGGCCCGAGTCGGCCGTCATCCGCCACTTCCACTACCTCGACGCGGACACCGGACTCGGCGACGACCTGGCGGCGCTCGTCCGGCTGACCGCCGAAGGCCGCCTGCACCCCGAGATCGGCCGCGTCGCGGACTGGGCCGGCACCGCGACCGCCCTCACCGACCTGCGCGACCGCCGTATCCGCGGCAAGGCCGTGCTGACCCTCTCCTGAATGACCGCAGAATCAGACAAGGAGTCCCGACCATGACCACCGACCCCAGGACCGTCGTCGTCCGCTACGTCGAGGCCGTCCGCGACGGCGACGCCGACGCCATCTACGAGAGCTTCGCCGAGGACGCGACCTGGCACTACCCGGGCGATCTGCCGATCTCGAAGGTGTGGCGGGGCCGCGACGCGATCGTCGGCGACTTCCTGGGCGGCATGGGTCCGCTCCTCGTTCCCGGCACGATGAAGATCGAGCTGACCGGCACGATCGCCGAGGGCGACCGCGTGGTCGCCGAATGGACCTCGAAGGCACAGACCGTGTACGGCGGCACGTACGACAACCGCTGCATCGGCGTCTACACGGTCCACGACGGCCGGATCACCTCCGTCGTCGAGTACGCGGACACCCGGCACGTGGCGGCCGCCCTGTTCCCCGGACACGCCGATCCCGGCGTCGCCGTGTGAGCGACCGCGCCGCCTGCGGGGTGTCCGGCCGGTCGTCGATCGCGCTCGTCTCCTGGGCCCCGGCTTGCGAGGGCGGGGGCGCTGTGGTCGGGTACGGACGTGCGTGTCGATGATCCACGGGACGGGCCGGAGGCCCTGCGCGCGGTGTTCGGGGGCGTGGCTCTGCGGCCGCCGGCGGGCTGGGGGGCGGTGCGGGCCTTCGAGGCCGCCCACGCGATCGAACTGCCCGAGCCGTTCCGCGGCTTCCTCGCCACCGTGTCCGACGGATGCCCGGCGGGGCCGCCCGCGTACGGGCTCGCCGCCTCCG
>NZ_JBHLZP010001047.1:0-1294 GCF_042429965.1 Actinoallomurus acaciae | reverse complement strand
CGGCGACCAGAGCGCCGAACGCGGGGGCGAGCCCGGCCGTGGCCGAGCCGGCGCCGAACACCGCCAGGCCGGCCACGAGCACGGCACGCGGCCGGATCAGGTCCGCGAGACGACCGCCGAGCAGCAGCAGCCCGCCGAACGACAGCCCGTACGCGGAGGCGGCGATCACCAGGTCGCGGGGGTCCGCCCGCAGGTCCCGCCGGATCGCGGGGAGCGCGACGGACATGACGGTGATGCTCGCGATCAGCGTGACCTGGATCGCCGAGAGCAGGGCGAAGGCGGCCCTATCAAGACCGATCGTTCTGTTATCGAGGCGTGCGGAGGCGGTGGTCGAGGTCATGAGGGTGTCTTTCGGTCAGTCCAGGAGCGACAGGGCCTGGGCGGCCGCGTCGCGGATGCGGGCGGGCTCCGGCGCCGTACGGCCGAGGACCCGCAGGCCCTGGAGCAGCACGAGCAGGAACCGCGCCAGGGCCTGCGGGTCCCTGTCCGCCGGGAGCTCGCCCTGGGCGCGTGCGCGGATGAGCGCCGAGGTCAGTGCGGTCTCCACCGTGTCCCAGCTGGCGGCCACACGCCGCGCCGTGCGCGCGTCGCGGCTCGCCAGCTCGATCGCGCTGTTGACCACCAGGCAGCCGCGCCGGCGCTCGTCGGTGAGGGACTCCTCGGCGTAGGCGTTCACCAGCGCCCGTACGGCCGGCAGTGCCGGGCCCGGCTGGGACAGCAGCTCGACCACGTGCGGGTCGTGGCTCTGGACGTACCGCTCGTACGCCTTGAGGTAGAGCTCGTGCTTGCCGCCGAACGTCGCGTAGATGCTCGCGCGGGCGATGCCGAGGTGCTCCACGAGGTCGGCCATCGAGGTCGCCTCGTAACCGCGCTCCCAGAACAGCTCCATGGCCTTCTGCAGCGCGGCGTCCGGGTCGAACTCCTTGGTACGGGCCACGGTCGTCACCGTAGCCGTATCGAGAACGATCGGTCAAATAGGTCGGCGATCATTAAGGTGAGTGCCATGGCGCTGCTGTCGCACCTCGACCGGTTCAACCGGCGGCACCCGTGGAGCCACAACGACCACTACGGCCGCTGGGTCGCCGACCAGGTGGCCGCGTCCGGGGCCCGGCACGTCCTCGACGTCGGGTGCGGCACGGGCAACCTCGCCGCCCTGCTCTCCCGCCGTGTCGCCGGCACCGTCACCGGGCTCGAACCCGATCCCGCGACGGCCCGCGCGGCGGCGGAGCGCTTCGCCGACGACGCCGCGGTGAGCGTCATCCGGACCGACTTCGCCGGCCGCGACCCGGCGCGG
>NZ_JBHLZP010001046.1:0-1294 GCF_042429965.1 Actinoallomurus acaciae | reverse complement strand
GCCCGCCCGCGCCGCGCTCCCGGCGGCGAGCGCGCCGAGCGTGAGGGCCGCCGTGGCGACGAGCCCTGTGGGCAGGCGTTTCATGAATCCTCCTTCGCCGGAGGAGCGATCCCGGGTCGCGTGCCGTCGATCCGCTCGCTCATGGATCCTCCCGATGATCGGCCAGGCGGCTGTTAGACAAACATCAGACATCCGACGCGTCAACACCGCCACGCCCGTGCGGCCGGCCCGAAAGCCTGGGTGACGCCCTCAAACCGGGATATACATCGGATCTCTACTGCGCCCCTAACCGGGGCGAATCATTAAAAAAGAACACGAACAGTGACGTTCAGGTTGCGGCGGGCTGTGGTCGGTTGCAAGATCTATTGCCCAAGAAGGATCGCTAACCGGCCGGGGGTCGAGAGAGGCGTGCCCGTGGAGAGACCGTCCGCACCGAAGACCATCGGCGGCGAAGTCCTGCCTCCCGGCGCGGAGCCGCTTGACGTCGACGACCCGGCCGAGATCGACGGCCACCGGCTGAGGGCGCGGTTGCCGTCCGACGGCGCGAGCATCGTCTATCTCGCCTACGACGCCGTCGGCAAGCACGTCGCGGTGAAGACGACCCGCGCGCCCGACCAGGCCCAGGCGCGGCGGGGCCTGCGGATGGAGGCCTCCTGCGCCCGGCGCCTTCCTCCCTTCTGCACGGTCGCGCTGCTGGCCGACGGCACCGACCACGCGCCGCCGTACCTCGTCAGCGAATACGTCGAGGGCCCCTCGCTGGCCCAGTACGTCGAGGCCCTCGGCCCGCTGGACGCCGAGCAGCTCATGGCGCTGGCCGTCGCCCTCGGGCGGGCGATCGCCGCCGTCCACGGCGCCGGGCTGATCCACTGCGACCTCAGGCCGGCCAACGTCCTCCTGGCGGCGAACGGCCCGCGGATCATCGGCTTCTCCCTCGCCCAGGAGGCGCCGGTCTCCGGCCGTCCCGCCGACCTCGGCACCGTGCCGTACGAGCCGGGGTGGGTGGCGCCGGAGCGCGTCGACGGCTTCCCGGCCGGTCCGGCGTCCGACATCTTCGGCTGGGGCTGTCTCGTCGGGTACGCCGCGACCGGGCGCAGCCCGTACGCCGGTGACGGCGGGAACGGGCGCTGGAGCGTCGCCGGCGAGGAGACGCTGGCGGCCCTGGACGAGCCGATCCACGGCCTGGTCGAGGCGGCCCTCGCGGTCAACCCGGCCGACCGGCCCTCCACCGGGGAGATCGCCTCCCGGCTCGGCCGCACCGCCGAGAAGCCGCGGCCGGTCTCCCCGCCCGCCGAAC
>NZ_JBHLZP010001045.1:0-1295 GCF_042429965.1 Actinoallomurus acaciae | reverse complement strand
CCCTTGCAGTCGGTGTAGCCGCTGACGGTGGTGCTGTTGGGGGCGGGCAGGGTGGTGCCGACGCCGTAGCCCTTGTCCAGGGCGGCGGCGAGGGTGAAGATCTTGAAGGTCGAACCGGCCGAATAGCCGCCGTTGCCGCCGTGGGCGTAGTCGGCGGCGAGGTTGAGGGTGGTCTGGCCCTTCTTCCTGCTGTCACCGTAGGTCTTGCTGACCACCATCGCCTTGATCTCACCGGTACCGGGCTTGACCATCGCCTCGGTCGCGGTCTTACCCCGGCTCGGCCGCAACGCCAGGGCCTTTTGCGCGGCCTGCTGCGCCTTCATGTCCAGCGTCGTGCGGATCGTCAACCCACCCCGGTACAACAACCGCTCCCGGTCCGCCGCGGTCTTCCCGAACGCCGGGTTGCCCAGCACCTCATCCTTGACATACTCACAAAAGAACGGCGCCTTGCTGTCCACACAGTCGGCCTTGGGCTGCTTGATGTCCAACCTGATCGGCGTCGCCACCGCCGCGTCCGCCTGCGCCTTGGTGATCACCCCCAACTGCTCCATCCGGTACAACACCGTGTTACGACGCTCCGTCGCGTCCTTGGGATTGGTCTCCGGATCGAACGCCGACGGGCTGTTGGTGATCCCCGCCAGCAACGCCGCCTCCGGCAACGTCAGCTGCGAGGCGTTCTTGCTGAAGTAGTACTGCGAGGCCGCCTGCACCCCGTAGGCACCCGACCCGAAGTAGGCGATGTTGAGATACCCCTCCAGGATCTGGTTCTTACTCAGCTCCTTCTCCACGTTCACCGCATACCGCAGCTCCCGCAGCTTCCGCCCGAAGTTCGGCGCCTTGGCCGCCTGGATCTCCTTGTTGCTCGTCGCACTCTCGATCAACAGGTTCTTCACGTACTGCTGCGTCAGCGTCGAACCACCCTGCACGATCCCACCATCTTGAGCGTTGGTCACCAACGCCCGAAACGACCCCTTGAAGTCCAGCGGACCATGCTCAAAGAACCGTGAGTCCTCGATCGCCACCACCGCCTTCTGCATCACCGGCGCGATCTGACCCAGACTCACCGACTCCCGGTTGTGCTCATAGAACACCGCGATCACCTGACCATCCGCGGAGTACACCGTCGTCCGCTCCGGCGGCGGCTTGATACTGAAGTCCTCCGGCATGTCCTGAAAGTTGTCCGAGGCATCCCGCGCCGCCATCCCCACACTGCCGATCCCCGGAAGGGCCAAAAGACCGACCAGCACCCCCGCGAACGCAGCCGCCCCCAACAGACGCAACAGCTTGACGATCAC
>NZ_JBHLZP010001044.1:0-1296 GCF_042429965.1 Actinoallomurus acaciae | reverse complement strand
CGCCCTCGCGGGCACCGGGCTCGACGCCCTCCTGCTCGCGTGGGCCCGTCCGGCCGCCCCGGCCCTGCCCCTCGCCGTCACGCTCACGGTCGTCCTCGTCCTCGCCCGGAACCGCTGATCGCCCGGTCCCGGGAACACCGAGGCCGCCGCCCCCGGAGGGAGCGGCGGCCCGTGCCGTGCGCCTGCTATGACCTCTGGTTCTCCAGGTCCTTCGGGAGGCGTTCGAGGAGGGACTTCAGGTCGTCCGCGTGGTCCTCCTCGTCGGCCAGCAGCTCCTCGAAGAGACGGCGGGTCGTGGGGTCGCCGTCGCCGATCCACTGGGCGATCTCGGTGTAGGAGGCGATCGCGATGCGCTCGGCGATCAGATCCTCCTTGATCATCTCGACGAGGTTCTCGCTCCCGTCGTACTGGGTGTGGGACCGCTCCGACAGGCGCGCCGGGTCGAAGTCCGGGGAGCCGCCCAGCTGGGCGATCCGCTCGGCCAGCCGATCGGCGTGCCGCTGCTCGTCGGCCGCGTGCTCGAGGAACTCGGCCGCCACCGGCTCGGAGTGGATGCCGCTCGCCGTGTAGTAGTGCCGCTTGTAGCGCAGCACGCAGACGATCTCGCTGGCCAGCGCCTCGTTGCAGACCCCGATGACCCGCTGGAGGTCGGCGCCGTACGCGTCGGTGACCGCGCCCTTCTCGATCTCGTCCCTCGCCCGCTTGCGGATCGTATCGATATCGGTCAGAAAGTCGGCCATGCCCGCCTCCGGATCGTCGTTCCTGTCTCAGCCCCTCTACCTCGTCATCGCGCGATTACACACCCGCGTCCGTGGCTAATCGGACGAAGACGGCGCGGATCCGGGGCCGGACCGGCCGGGCCAGCTCTCGGCCATCTCGGTGAGGCGGGCGGCGGCGTCGCGTACGGGAGCGCCGCGGCCGACGGCGAGACCCATGAGGTAGGCGGTCAGCGGGGCGGCGGGCCGCGCGACGCCGTGGGCGACGTCGCGGGCCACGTCGAGGATCAGGTCGCGATGCACGTCGGCCGGGTCGATCCCGAGCTCGGCGCACGCCGCTCGGATCCACTCGTCAAGCACGGTTCTCTCCGATCATCCGGGACGCCGCCGCGATGTCCGACGGTGTGTCGCAGTCGTACCAGGGCGACTCGCCCTCCGGCGCCCGTACGAGACGGGGCGCCAGGGGATCCATCAGACCGCGCAGCGACGCCGAGCGGTAGGCGGCGAGGGCCCCGGCCAGGTCCGCGGTCCGCCAGATGCCGGCGAGCCACTGCGGGTGGCCGTCCGCGTCGACCAGCAC
>NZ_JBHLZP010001043.1:0-1301 GCF_042429965.1 Actinoallomurus acaciae | reverse complement strand
CTAGTACTACATGCCTAGATCGCTCCTGGCGATCGGATCGTTTCTCTGCGTGAGCGGGTTGGGGTGTGTGACGGTGTTGGCATGCCTCAGCCCCTGAAGGACACCGGTGCGGTGACAGCGGCGGATCTGGAGGTTTGGAAGTCGGAGTTCGAGCAGGTCTGCACGCGGTTTGAGGGCCGATGGTTCCGGACGGAGTCACGGGAGCATTTCCGGCAGTATCTGCGGGGGTTGCTGGCGTCTTTGGCGCGGAAGAACTCCTGGACGATCTCCGAATTCACCGGGGAACGGCGGCCTACAGCGATCCAGCGGTTCATCAACTTGACCCCGTGGGACGCTGACGGGTTGCGCGATGAGGTGCGGGCTTTTGCGATGGAGTACTTCGCCGATGCCAGGGCGGTGCTGATCGCCGACCCGACCGGGTTCGCTAAGAAGGGCGCCAAGTCGGCAGGTGTTCAACGACAGTATTCCGGGACGCTGGGCCGGATCGACAACTGCCAGATAGGAACGTTTCTGGCCTATGCCACCCCAGCCGGGGACCGGGTGCTGATCGATCGGGAACTGTATCTGCCGGAGCGTTCCTGGTGTGATGATTTGGGCCGGCGGGCCGAGGCCGCGATACCTGAGGAGCTGAGGTTCGCGACCCGCCCGCAGCAGGTAGCAGCCATGATCGCCCGGACCATGGCGGCCGGGGTGCCGTTCGCATGGTTCGCCGCCGATGAGGAGTTCGGCCAGAACCCGGGCCTGCGCGCCTACCTGGAGAAAGAACAGATCTCCTACTGCATGGCCGTGCCCAAGACCACCAGCACCGCGACCGGGAACATCTCCACCGCCAAGCAAGACCCCGCAGTCGTGGAGAACATCGCCGCCCGGCTCAAACCCCACGATTGGTCGCGCCGTTCCTGCGGGATCGGCTCCAAAGGCTTCCGCGTCTATGACTGGGCGCTCATCACCACCGGTGATCCCGGGCACCAGTACGTGGCCCGGCGAAACACCACCGACGGTGAACTGGCCTACTTCCACTGCTATAACCCACGCGCGGAAGGACTGTCCGAACTCGTCCGCATCATCGGCTCCCGCTGGCCCGTCGAGGAATGCTTTGAGGCGGCCAAGCAAGAAGCCGGACTCGGCCAATACCAGTTCCGGCTCTACCACGCCTGGTATCGGCACATCACCTTGGCGATGCTCGCCTTGACCTTCCTCGCCGTTCTCCGCCGCACCTGTAAAAAGGGGAGCCACCTCCTGTGGACAACTGACGGCGACCCAGAGCACGCATCGGTCAGAACATCAGGAACAACCCCAAG
>NZ_JBHLZP010001042.1:0-1301 GCF_042429965.1 Actinoallomurus acaciae | reverse complement strand
GTGGCGCTCGGGGAGGGCGTCGGCGTCGTCCGGGCCGTCGTCGCCGGCATCGGGGCCACCGAGGACGTCGCGGTGGCCTCCGCGGTCGCGCGGTCGGAGGCCGGCGGCGTCCGCGTGGGATGTACGGGCGCCACGACCGGGTGGACGGAGGTGCCCTGACCGGCCCGGCCGCGCACGGTGTTGGACAGCGGCTTGCCCGTGAACAGCTCGAACGCCGTGACGAGCCCCATCACGGCGAGAAAGACCCCGGTCGCCGCGCCGAGCACGATGTACCACTTCGGCCACGACCGTGCCTGCGCGGCGGCCCCGGGCGGCGGTCCGTCGTCCGCGCCGGCGCCGCCGACGCGGACCGGGATCTTCGCCGCGATCCGCGCCTTACCGCGGTCCAGGAAGTGCTGGTAGACGGTGGCGCCGACGGTGGACAGCACGCTGGCCGCCCCGGCCCCGATGAGGGTGCCGCCGACGCCGAAGTACGACGACGCCACCGTCGCCGTGATCGTGGCGGCGGCGCCGGCGATGAGTTGCGTGATGCTCAGGTCGAGTCCGTGCTGGCCCGGCATGCTCCCCCCAGTGCGGCCCGGCGTGTCCCAGGTCACCAGCCAACACCCGGCGGCTCGGGATCGGCCGCGGCTTGGCGCGGCCTTGACGCGGAGCTGCCCCGATGAGTGGAGTCCGGACAGGCCGGCCTCACGTCTCGGCCAGCCGGGGCAGGACGATGCGGAACGCCGTGCCCTCGCCCGGGGCGGTCCGCAGCTCGACGCGTCCCCGGTGCGCGGCGACCACGGAGTGGACGATGGCCAGGCCGAGCCCGGTCCCGCCGTCCCCGCTCCTGCTGCGCGAGGCATCGGCCCGGTAGAACCGCTCGAACACCAGGGACGCCTGCTCCGCGGTCAGCCCGGGTCCGTCGTCCTCGATCGTCAGAACCGCCTCCGTCCCCTCCGCGCCCACGATGACGCGGACCGGCGTGCCGGGGGGAGTGTGCCGTACGGCGTTGCCCACCAGGTTGCTCACGGCCTGGCGCAGCCGCGACTCGTCCCCCAGCACCGGCGCGGACGCCGGCGGCCCGCCGTCCGGCCCGGTGAGCTCGACCGGACGCGCGGAGTCCAGGGCGCGCAGGTCGTGCAGCGCGTCGGCGGCCAGCGTCCGCAGATCCATCGGCGCGGGGTGGAGGGGCAGGTCGTCGCTGCCGTGGTGGCCGTCGAGCCGCGCGAGGAGCAGGAGGTCCTCCACCAGCCGTGCCAGTCGCGCGGCCTCGCTCTCGATCCGGCGCATCGTCCGGTCGACGTCGTCGCCGGCGGGCA
>NZ_JBHLZP010001041.1:0-1305 GCF_042429965.1 Actinoallomurus acaciae | reverse complement strand
GCTCGCCGGGCTGGCCGGCGTCGCCGACGCGAGCCTCCGCCGCTACGCCGCCCTGGCGATGCAGGAGGCGACCGTGCGCGCGGTCCGGTGGCGCGGCTCGCCGTCGGCCGCCTTCCCCGGCCTGACCAGCGCGGCCTTGTACCCGAGGGCGGAAAAATAGCCCGGAACGTTTGATAGGTAATCTGCCTGGCGAGATCACATCAAGATCACGACTGGGGAGGTTTCGGGCGCTGCCATGAGTGTGACTCGCGACCGGCTACGGGACACCTGGCGGGCCCTGATGGGGGAGACGACCGCGGATCCGCCCGAGGAGGAACCCGGCGACACCGTCTCCGGGGAGGCGCTGGACCTGGTCCTGCGCGTCGGCGAGCTGTTGCTGGCGAGCGGCGAGGCCACCGAACGCGTGAACGAGTCGATGCTCAGCCTGGCCGTCGCGTACGAACTCCCCCGCTGCGAGGTGTCGGTGACGTTCACGGTGATCTCCGCGTCCGTCCATCCGGGCCGGGGTGCCCTGCCGGTGACCGGCTCACGGGCGATCCGGCGGCGCTACCCGGCGTACTGGCGGCTCGCGGCGCTGCACACGCTCATCCAGGAGGCCTCCATCGGCCTGCTGGACCTCGAGGAGGCCCACGACCGGCTCCGGAGGATCAAGCGGAGTCAGCCGCCGTACGGGTCGCCGTACCCGGCGTGGCTGGCCGTCGTCTCGCTGGGGCTGATCGCCGCGTCGTCGAGCCTGTCGATGGGCGGCGGGCCGCTCGGGGTGGGAACGGCGTTCGTCGCGACGGTGCTGGCCGACCGGGCCGCCGCGCTGCTGGGCCGCCGGGGCATCGCGGAGTTCTTCCAGCTCACCGTGGCGGCGGCGATCGGCGCGACGAGCGCCGTGCTGGTGATCGCGGCGGGCTCGCCGGGCAACGCGTCGACGATCGTCACCGGCGCCATCGTGGCACTGCTGCCGGGACGCCCGCTGGTCGCGAGCATCCAGGACGGCATCACCGGTGACCTGGTCAGCGCCGGGGCGCGGCTGCTGGAGGTGTTCTTCATCGTGGCGGCGATCGTCTCCGGGCTCGGTGTGACGGTGTACGCCGCGGTGCACCTCGGCGTCGCGATCGACGTACGGGACCTGCCTGCGGCGCCGGTGACGCTGCGGCCGGTGGCGGTGCTCGCGGCGGCGGGCGTGTCCGTGGCCTTCGCGGTCTCCCTGGCCGTACCGCGCCGCCTGCTGCCGGCGGCGGCACTGAGCGGGGCGCTGATCTGGACCGTGTACGTGCTCGGCCGGGGCCTGGGAGCCGCACCGCTGCTGGCGGC
>NZ_JBHLZP010001040.1:650-2849 GCF_042429965.1 Actinoallomurus acaciae | reverse complement strand
GGTGGCGTTGTTGTCCGTAGGTGGTGATGAGGGCTTGGGCTTCGATGGGGTCGCCGAGGGCGGTGCCGGTGCCGTGCGCCTCGACCGCGTCGATGTCTTGGGGCTGTAGTCCTGCGTTGGTGAGGGCGGTGCGGATTACTCGTTCTTGTGAGGGGCCGCTGGGTGCGGTGAGTCCGCTGCTGGCTCCGTCCTGGTTGACGGCGCTGCCGCGGATGACGGCCAGGACGGGATGGCCGTTGCGGTGGGCGTCCGACAGACGCTCCAGCAGCACCAGCCCGGCCCCCTCGGAGGAGCCGAAGCCGTCGGCGGTGGCGGAGAACGCCTTGCACCGCCCGTCCGGCGAGAGGACTCGCTGCCGCGACAGCTCCACGAACACGGCCGAGGACCCCATGACGGTGACTCCGCCGGCGACGGCGATCGAGCAGTCCTGCGCGCGGAGGGATTGGCAGGCCAGGTGAACGGCGACCAGGGAGGAGGAGCACGCGGTGTCGACCGTCAAGGCCGGGCCCTCCAGCCCGAACACGTACGCCAGCCGACCCGAGGCGACGCTGAGCGTGTTGCCGGTGAACACATACCCCTCGAGATCGCGTGGGGCGCCGCCCATGCTCGGCACGTACTCCGAGCCTCCGGCGCCGACGAACACCCCGGTATCGGTGCCGCGCAACAGGTCGGGGTCCACTCCGGAGCGTTCGAACAGCTCCCAGGACACCTCCAGCAGCAGCCGTTGCTGCGGGTCCATCGCCAATGCCTCACGCGGGCTGATCCCGAAGAACTCCGCGTCGAAGTCGGCCACCCCGCTCACGAACCCGCCCGCTCGGACATAGGAGCTTCCGGAATGGTCCGGATCGGGGTCGTAGATTCCCTCCAGGTCCCATCCACGGTCGGCCGGGAGCTCTGACACGGTGTCGACGCCGTCGGAGACGACCTGCCACAGGTCTTCGGGGGAGGCCACATCGCCGGGGAAGCGGCATGCCATTCCCACCACCGCGATCGGCTCCCGCAGCTGTGATTCGGCCTCCTCCAGACGCTGGCGCGTGGCACGGAGATCCGCAGAGACCCACTTCAGGTAATCGACGAGTTTCTGCTGGTCTGCCATTGGAGTCACGTTCCTTCTGGGGTACGTCCGAATTCCTGGTCGATGACGTCGAAAAGGTCGTCGGCGGATACCGCGTCGAGACGGGCGGCGAATTCATCGTCGGCTGTGTAAGACGCGAGCATGGCTCTCAGACGTGCGGTGACCTTGGTACGCGTTTCGGCGTCACCCTTGTCGGCCGCGTCGAGCATCGCGGCAACCCGTTCGAGCTCGGCGAGCGGGGATGCACCGCTGTCCTCCGGGAGCCCCCGACACCCGATGGCCTCCAAAATGTGCCGGGCGAGGGCGGCGGGAGTGGGGTGGTCGAAGATGAGGGTGGCCGGGAGTTGGAGGCCGGTGGCGGTGGCGAGTCGGTTGCGGAGTTCGAGGGCGGTGAGTGAGTCGAGGCCGAGGTCGAGGAAGCCGGTGTCGGGGTCGATGTCGTTCGCGCTGTCGTGGGCGAGGACCGTGGCGGTGTGCGTCTGGGTGAGCGTGAGGAGGAGCTGATGTTGCTCCTGCGCGGTCAGCCCGGTGAGCTGTTCGGCGAGGGGGACGCCGCCGGAACCCGTACCGGCGGCGGGACGAGCGGTGGCGCGAACGAGGCCGCGCCATAGAGGGGCCGGCTCGTCCACGGCGGCGAGGCCGCGAAGTCTGGCCAGGTTCACGAGGGAGGCCATGACCAGGCCGTCGTCCATGGAGCGGGCGGCGTCGAAAAGGCGCATGCCGGTGTCGGCGTCGAGGGGGAGGGCGCCGTTGCGGGCGAGGCGCGAGGTCTTCGTTGGTGAGGTGGGCGCTCATGCCGCCGGTCCACATGCCCCAGGCGATGGAGGTGGCGGGTTCTCCCCGGCTTCTGCGGTGGCAGGCGAGAGCGTCGAGAAGGACGTTGGCCGCCGCGTAGTTGGCCTGGCCGGGATTGCCCAAGAGCCCGGCGGCGGAGGAGTAGAGCACGAACGCGGCCAGGTCGAGGCCGGTGGTCAGCTCGTGCAGGTTCAGCGCTGCCCGGGCTTTCGCGAAGACCGTGTGGAGCTGCTCGGGCGCCAGAGAGGCGACGGTGGCGTCGTCGAGGATGCCGGCGGTGTGGATGACGGCGGTGAGGGGGTGTTCGGCGGGGATGGTGTCGATGGTGT
>NZ_JBHLZP010001040.1:0-630 GCF_042429965.1 Actinoallomurus acaciae | reverse complement strand
CGGCGGTGTCGCAGGCGGTGATGGTTGCCTTCGTGCCGAGTGCGGCGAGTTCGGCTGTCAGTTCGGTCGCGCCAGGGGCGTCCTCGCCACGACGGCTGAGGAGCAGAAGGTGTTTGGCGCCGTGTTCGGCTGCCAGGTACCGGGCGGTGACCGCGCCCAGTGCGCCGGTGCCACCGGTGATCAGAACGGTGCCTTCGGGGTTCGGGGGTTGGGGGATGGTGAGGACGATTTTTCCGGACGATTTTTCCGGTGTGCTGGGCTCGGCTCATGTGCCGGAATGCGTCGCGTGCGCGGCGGACGTCCCAGGTGGCGACGGGCAGCGGTGTCAGGGTTCCTTGTTCGAGCAGGGCGGTGATGTGGCTGAGCATCGCCTGGATGCGGTCGGGCGCCACCTGGTTGAGGTCGAAGGCCTGGTAGCTCACGCCGGGGTGGTCGCGGGTGATGTCTTCGGGGTGGCGGATGTCGGCTTTGCCCATTTCGATGAATCGTCCGCCGTTTGTGAGTAGTCGTAGTGAGGCGTTGGTGAGTTCGCCGGTGAGTGAGTTGAGGACGACGTCGATTCCGCGTCCGTTGGTGGTGGTTTTGAAGTGGTTTTCGAATTGGGTGGTTCGGGAGGAGGCGATGTGGGCG
>NZ_JBHLZP010001039.1:0-1316 GCF_042429965.1 Actinoallomurus acaciae | reverse complement strand
GCCCGTGACCCGTCGAGCGCCGACGCCATGCTCGAACGCGCCCACCAGGCCGCCGAACAGGCGCTCGCCGAACTGCGCACGGTCGTCCGCGGCATCCTGCCGCCCGTGCTCGCCGACCGCGGGCTCGCCGGCGCGCTGGCCGGGCTCGCCTCGGACTGCGGCGTCGACTGCACGGTCGACGTCGACGTGCCCGGCCGATGCGCCGCCTCCGTCGAGGCGACCACGTACTTCGTGGTGGCCGAGGCACTCACCAACATCGCCAAGCACAGCCGGGCCCGGCATGCCATGGTGACCGTACGCCGGCGGGGGCAGGAGCTGTCCCTGCGGATCGAGGACGACGGCGTCGGCGGCGTGGACGAGGACGAGGGCTCCGGCATCATCGGCATACGCCGCCGGGTCGAGGCCCATGACGGACGCCTCGTCCTGACCAGCCCTCCCGGCGGCCCGACGACTCTCCAGGTGGAACTGCCATGCGGATTGTGATCGCCGAGGACGACCCGCTCCTGCGCGAGGGGCTGGCGCTGCTGCTGCGCGCCGAGTCGCTCGACGTCGTGGCCACGACGGAGGACCCGGAATCCTTCCTCAAGGCCGTCGACACGCACGGGCCCGACGTCGCCATCGTCGACGTACGGATGCCGCCGACCCACACCGACGAGGGGATCCAGGCGGCCGTCGAGGCACGGCGCCGCCGGCCCGGCCTGGCCGTGCTGGTGCTGTCGGCGTACGTGGAGCAGGCGTTCGCCACCGACCTGCTCGCGGGCGGCGCGGCCCGCCTCGGATACCTGCTGAAGGAACGGGTCGGCCGGGTGGAGCAGTTCCTCGATGCGCTGCACCGGGTGGCGGACGGGGGCACGGCCATCGACCCCGAGGTCGTCGCCCAGTTGCTCACCCGCACCCGCCCGGACACGGCGCTGGACCGCCTGACCGCCCGCGAGCGCGACGTGCTCGCCCTGATGGCCGAGGGCCTCGGCAACACGGCGATCGCCGAACGCCTGTTCGTGACCGAGGGCGCGGTCCACAAGCACATCCGGAGCATCTTCGCCAAACTCGACCTGACCCCGGCCGACCGCGCCGACCGGCGCGTCACCGCGGTCCTGCGCTACCTGGAGAACACCCAGCGCCGCGCCTGAACCACCGTGAGACAGAAACGACCCTCTGCCGTCGAGGTGCCATCGCCGTCGGACGAGGGCTTCCGGCCGCCGCCACGGCCCGGCCTCACCGCCGAGGAGTTCGCCCTGCCCTAGGTGTACTGTCCCGTGAGGTTGGGGATGCGGCTGGCGGGTGGTCGGCCTCCCAGCGCGGTGTGTGTGCGGTGG
>NZ_JBHLZP010001038.1:0-1316 GCF_042429965.1 Actinoallomurus acaciae | reverse complement strand
CGCCGAAGGCCTGCGCGCCTGGGGCCAGGCGCTGCGGGCCGGCGACGACATCGCGGCGACCGTGGCCGCGCTGACCGAGGAGTACCTCGCCGACCGCGACCGCGCGCTGACCGAGACCGAGCTGTACCTCGCCGCGGTACGGCGGCCCGAACTGCGCCCGCTCGCCCGTACCTGGTTCGACGGCCTGGTCGGCCTGCTCGGCGAGTACGCCGATCCGGCCGCGGCCACGGCCGCGGCCTTCCTCATCGACGGGGCCCTGCTGCGCGCGCTCAGCGACCAGCGGCCCCTGGACACCGAAGGGCTCGCCACCGCACTGCGCGCCATCCTGCGACCCGCGACCTGAGCGGTAGCGTTCCCGGCATGTTCGACGGTCTCGATCAGGTGCCGTGGCGTGACCTGACGTACGCCTTCCGGGGCGAGGCGGACATGCCGTCGCTGTTCCGTGCGCTGCTGGACGAGGCGGCGGCCGCCGACGCCGCGGATGACCTGCTGAACGAGCTGTACCACCAGGGCGGTTTCGTCTGCTCGGCGGCGGTCGCGGCCCTGCCGTACCTCGTGGAGGCCGCCGAGTCGCCGCGGGTGGTGTGCCGGGGCGAGGTCCTGGAGTGCATCGGACGGCTCGCGTGCGAGGCCCGTACCGCTGGCCCGCACGCGGTCGCCGGCGGCTGGACCGCGGCCTGGGACCAGGCCGTGCCCCGACTGATCGCGCTCTTGGACGACGCCGATCCGCGGGTACGCCGGACGGTGACGCCGGTTCTGGAGGAGGCGGTCACCCACGCCGACACGGTCGTCGTCGCCCTGCGGGAGCGGTGGCCCGCGCAGGACAGGGTCACCCGGCTCGACCAGGTCCTCGCCGTCGGGTCGCTCGCCCGGTCCCTGACCGCCGCGACGCTGCCCGAGACGCTCCTGTGGCTCCGCGGGCTCCTCGACGACCCAGGCGAGCCTGACGAGCCTGACGAACAGCTGCGGCTCGCCGCCACGCTCGCCCTCCGCGAGGCGCTGCCCGGCCGTCCCACCGCGACCGAACCGCTGGTGACGGCGCTGTCGGGAGACCTGTCGGCCTGGTCCGGCAGCGAACGGTTCTCCGGCACACCGGCCTTGACGGTGTGGCGGGCGCTCTCCCGGCTGGGCCCGGACGTCGACGCCCGGGAGGAGGTCTGCCTGGCGCTGCTCGGCCACGCCGATCCCGGCCGCCGCATCGGCGCCCTGCGCACCGCCGCCGACCTGCTGTCGTTCTCCCGGCACCGTCGTCTCCTGCCCGCCCTGCTCGAACGCCCCGGCGACGCCGTCGCCGAGACCCGCACCCGCGCCCTTCA
>NZ_JBHLZP010001037.1:0-1323 GCF_042429965.1 Actinoallomurus acaciae | reverse complement strand
TCGACCGCGAGGTGCTCGCCGACTGCCGGCGAAGCCGCTCCGCCGAGCCGCGGGTGCGGCGGGCGCTCGCCGACCAGATCGCGCGCACGCGCGAGGTGTACGACCGGGCCCGGCCCGGGATCGCCCTGCTGCACCCCGCCTCCCGGCCCTGCGTCGCCACGGCGTGCAGGCTCTACTCCCAGATCCTCGACCGCATCGAGGCCCACGACTACAACGTCTTCGACGGGCGCGTCTCCGTGGGCACCGGCCGCCGGCTGGCGCTCGCCGGCGGCGCCGTCGCACGCTCTCTGTGGACGCGCGCACGGGCGTCCGAAGCACAGTGACAGCGCGGAAAGGATCGACATGGACCATCTGCAATACCTGGCGCTGCTCGTGGGCTGCGTGGCGGTCACCCTGCCGTTGGAGCTGTCGGGCAGCCGGGTCTACCGGCGGCCCCGGCGGCTCGCCCGCGCCGTGCTCCCCGTCGCCGCGATCTTCGTGGTGTGGGACGTCATCGCGATCGCGGCCGGCCTCTGGTGGTACAACCCCCGGTATGTCACCGGCATCACCCTGCCGTTGTCGCTGCCGCTGGAAGAGGCGCTGTTCTTCCTGGTCGTCCCGGTCTGCGGGGTCCTGACGCTGGAGACCGTCCGCCGCCTCACTCCGCGGCGACGCGCCACCGCACGGGAGGAGAAGGTCAAATGAGCGAGCGGGTCGGAAAGCACGCGCGCATGGTCCCTCCTCCGACGAAGGAGGGTTCATGAGCGAGCGAAGCGAGCGAATCAGAGAACACGCGCCCATGATCCCTCCTCCGACGAAGGAGGGTTCATGATCTGGCTCGGCTACACCGTCCCGGCGGTGGTCTCGGTCGTGGCCGTCGTCGCGTTGGAACTCGCCCGGCTGCGCACCGGACTCTTCCGCAGCGGCGCGTACTGGATCACGATGGCGATCGTGTTCGGGTTCCAGACCGTGGTCGACGGCCGGCTGACCAAGCTGTCCGCGCCGATCGTCAGCTACGACCCCCACCAGCTGTCCGGGCTGCGGATCCCCTTCGACATCCCGGTGGAGGACTTCCTGTTCGGCTTCTCCCTCATCACCGCGACCCTGCTCCTGTGGGAACACGCCCGGCGAACGGAGGAGTCCCGATGACCCCCCTCGTACGGCGGCAGGTGCCCGACGCGTTCGACCGCGGCGCGTCCGCGTACGACCGGCTCGTCGGCGCCAACCCCGGCTACCACGCGCACCTTCGGCGGTCCGCCCGCGCGTTCGGCTTCGGCGACCGGCCGGTTCGCCTGCTGGACGTGTGCTGCGGCACCGGTGCCTCCACCGCGGCGCTCCTGGCCG
>NZ_JBHLZP010001036.1:0-1328 GCF_042429965.1 Actinoallomurus acaciae | reverse complement strand
GTGCCGCACGCGCCGCCGAGGGCGAAGCGCCAGCGGTCCGGCGCCGCCTCGAACACGTCGTACAGCCCGCCGTCGTACGTCGCCTCCCCCGGCCGGCGCACCAGGCTGTGCTCGACGCCCGGGATGCTCGGCAGGGCGTACGCGGGCGGCTCGGGCGGCGGCGCGGCCCGTGTGCGCAGGCGGAACCAGACCGTCTTGGAGCCGGTGGCGTACGACACACCCCACTCGGCGGCGAGCATGACGGGCATGAGGAGCCCGCGGCCGCTGATGCGGTTGGGATCGTCGCCGTCGCCCGGCGCGGGCAGCACGTGCGCGGCGTCGCCGTCGACCACCTCGATCTGGATGGACGCGGAGGTGGCCCGGCACACCACCTCGAACGAGGTGCGCGCGTGGATGACGGCGTTGGTGGCCAGTTCGCTGGTCAGCAGGACGGCGTCGTCGATCGCGTCATCGGCGCCCCATCCGATGAGCGTCTCCCGGACGAACCGGCGTGCCTGCGCGACGGCGGTCCGGTCCGCCGGGTAGGCCGCCCGCACAATCGGATGCACGGGAGCTCCCTTCGCGAGATGTGCCGCTCGGTCGACGTCTCTCGCACCCCATCGTGACAGAACGCGGGCCCACGATTACACATTGTGAGGAAACCGAGGGTCGCGCGCGCGACGGAACCGCGCCACCTGTCACGGAGAGTGACGAACGTCAGCCCCCGGCGGGCTGGAATGACCCGAATACCCCGTCCATGACGCCGGGGTAGGAATCCCACCGGCTCGCGGGGCCGGCGACGAGGACGGCGTACTGCCGTCCGTTCACGGTGAACCCGCGGTCGATCGCCCGCATGGTGCCGTGGTCGCTGGTCGTCCAGGTGTACTCCAGGTCACTGGCGGGCCAGCCACGCGGGGAGAAGCGGCCGCTGAGACGGAGCTCGCGGAAGCCGGGCAGAACGTTCTTGGCCTGCACCTCACGCTCGAAGACGTGCCAGTGCTCGACGGGGTCCTTGACCCCCCAGGGGATCGTGTCGATCTGAACGTAGGCGCCGGTGGAGGGCTGCTTCCACAGCACCGACGAGCTTCCGCGCGCCTCGCGGGTCCAGCCGGCCGGCACGGCGAGCGACGTGCCCTCCGGGCCGGCGGAACGGTGGTATCCGGCCGGAACGGTCGGGCCGGCCGTCGCAGTCCGGCCGGCCGTCGGAACCGTCGGCGTCGGGGTGGGCGACGGTCCCGAGCCGTCGGCGGAATGGCGCGTCAGGAGCACGGTGGCGGTGGCCACCGCCACCACCAGCACGACCGCCACGACGACCAGCCACACCTTCGAGCGGCCGCTCGCGGCCTTGC
>NZ_JBHLZP010001035.1:0-1329 GCF_042429965.1 Actinoallomurus acaciae | reverse complement strand
GTCGCCGCGGCGGCGGCCAGGTCGTAGCAGGCGAGGCGGAAGTGGTCGCCCGGCGTCGTCTCGCGCAGCACGGCGATCCGCAGCTGCGGCGGGCAGCGTCGCAGCCACTCCTGGTAGACGGCCGCGTCGCCGAAGCGGACGCCGCCGTGGTCGCTCTGGATCATCTGCAGGGTCGCGCCGCTCATCGCGGCCAGCGCGTCGGCGCGTGGGCGGAACGCCGCGCCGCCGCGCAGCGTCTCGGCGGTCTCCCAGATCGTGCGGACGATGTGCGTGGCGCCCATGGGGTCGTTCGCGCGCAGGCGTTCGGTGTAGGCCCCGACGATCAGTGACAGGTCGGGCTGCAGGAACCAGCGCGGCCCGCCGTCGGTGCTGCTGAGGAAGCGGCTGAAGGCCCCGAGGATCGGATGGTCGGCGTCGGCGACCGGCGCGCCCGCGCACCACAGCACCGAGAACAGGCAGACCGCCGCCGGGCTCGGCGTGCCGGGGATGAACTGCGGGTCGCGCATCGGGAACTGTGCCGGGTTGACGGCGGCGGCCGTGACCAGGGTCTGCTGGAGCCGGGCGAGCAGCGGGGGAGGCGGCGGCGCGCCGAACAGTCCGTCGGCGGCCAGCGGGCCGGGCGTCAGGTCCGGGCCGCTGGGGACCATCGAGGGGGGCACGGGCGGACTGCCGGCACCGGGCGGCGCGGGCATCATGGCCTGGCGCGCCAGCGGGTCGAACGGCGGCGGGCACAGGTGCCAGTTGCCCTCCAGGCCGCAGCGGTACCAGCGGCCCCAGAGCCCGAACAGCCACCATTCGCCGGCACCGGCGAGCATCCGCGAGGTGACGGCCTGGGCGCGTTGCGGTGGAGCGGCGCTCATCCACCACGGCGAGGCGGTCATGGCACGGATGTCCGTTTCGATAGCTGCGAACGGATCCGTGGGGGCTGCGCCGGGCCAAGTCACCCTGCGCATGGTAGTGCGTCGGGAGAATCCCGTTGTCGTACGTAAGGAGCATGATGTATTGATGCTCCTGATTCGACTGATGAGGGGAGCTCCGTGGACGCCGCTCGAGTGAAGGCATGGGGACTGGGGTTCGGGGTGTTCTCCTCGGTCTGCTTCGGCACGTCCGGTGCGTTCGGCAAGGCGCTGATCGAGGCCGGCATGTCGCCGTTGCAGGCGTCGTGGGCCCGGGTGGCCGGGGCGACGCTGGTGCTGGTGCCGGTGATGCTGGCGGCGCGGCGCCGGGCGGCCGCCGCCGCGCTGCGCGGCCACTGGCGTCTCCTGCTGCTGTACGGCGTCATGGGCGTGGCGGGCTGCCAGTCCTTCTACTTCGTCGCGGCGTCGCGGA
>NZ_JBHLZP010001034.1:0-1330 GCF_042429965.1 Actinoallomurus acaciae | reverse complement strand
CAGGGCCCCGGCAAAGTCGGTTGCTCCTGATGTGAAGCAAGCACGGCCTCTAAACGATCATGGGGTTGTCTAGGTCCCTGATCGTGTGAGAGTGCCGTGCTTGCTGTTCCATCTTCTCTGATTCCTGCTGGTGTTGCTCGCCTGGGCCGCCTGGTTGAGTCCGCTGGGGTGGTCAGTGGCTTGGGAAGGGTCGCTGACCTGCGTGAGTATCTGGCCCGGGTACCGGACCCGCGGCGGCCGCGGGGGATACGGCATCGGCTGGAGGCGATCTTGGGGGTGGCTGCGGTGGCGGTGGCGGCGCAGGCCCGGTCGCTGGTGGCGATCGGGGAATGGGCCGCTGATGCGCCGCAGTGGGTCCTGGCGCTTTTGGGCGTCCGCTCCGATCCCAGGGGCCGGTTCGTGGCTCCGGATGAATCAACCGTGCGGCGGGTCCTGGCCGCGATCGATGGCGATGCACTCGATGAGGCGATCAGCGCGTGGATCAGGCGGCACGTGCGACCGGTGGCCGGGTTGCGGCCGGCGATCGCGGTGGACGGCAAATCGGTGTGCGGCACCTTCGCCCGCACCGGAGGCGCCGGAGTTCACCTGCTGGCCGCCTTCACCCACCATGACGGATCAGTGGTAGCCCAACAGCAGGTGAAGCAGGGAACCAGCGAGATCGCCTGGTTCCAGCCCTTGCTGAACTCCCTGGACCTGACCGGACGGGTCCTGACCGCCGACGCGCTGCACACCACAGCCGCCCACGCCCGCTACCTGACCAGCGCCGGAGCCGACTACGTCCTGATCGTCAAACGCAACCACCACCGCCTGCACACCCTGCTGCGCACCACGGCCTGGCCGAACGCCACCCACCACACCAACACCGGCATCGGCCACGGCCGCCTTGAACAACGCATCATCGAAGTCCTGCCCGCCCCCGAGGACCTGGACTTCCCCGGCGCCGCGCAGATCTTCCAGATCACCCGCTACCGAACCAACCGCGCCACCGGCACCCGCCAGACCGAAACCGTCTACGGCATCACCAGCCTGACACCCCACGCCGCCGGCCCCGCCCACATCGCCGCCTACCCCCGGCGGCCACTGGCAGATCGAAAACCGACTGCACTGGGTCCGCGACGTCACCTACGGCGAAGACACCTCCCGCCTGCGCACGGGCACCGCACCCCGCGCCATGGCAACCTTGCGCAACCTCGCCATCAGCGCACTACGCCAAACCGGACACACCAACATCGCCGCCGGACTACGCCACATGGCCCGCAACCCAACACGACCCCTACAACTCCTCGGAATCACCACCTGACCAGCAACACCCGACTTTGCCGGAACCCTG
>NZ_JBHLZP010001033.1:0-1336 GCF_042429965.1 Actinoallomurus acaciae | reverse complement strand
CGGCTGCCAGGTGCGCCCGCCGTCGGCGGAGACCGACGCGAAGGCGTACGCCCCGGCCACGCCGGTGGCCACGAGCGTCCCGCCCCGTGCCACCACCTTCGTCAGCGAGCCCTGCGTCGTACCGGTCGGCAGCGCGGGCGCCGCCGCCGACAGGGTCCACCGCCGGCCGTCCGGCGAGGTCCACAGCGCGGGCTGCGACACCTTGTTCTTCGTCTGGCCGCCGACCGCGACGAAGCCGTTCGGCCCGGCGGCCACGTCGCTCATCCACTTCGGCGCGTCGCGGTCGCCGGTCAGGTCGTCCTTGCCCGCGCCCGTGGCATGGGTCCAGGTCTTCAGGTCCGCCGAGGTCCACACGGCGGCGCTCGTGCCGCCCTGGGTACCGACGATCACGTACGCCGGCCTGCTCGCCGCCGCCGCGGACGGCACCAGGTCACCGCCGAACGTCTGGCCCTGCGCCGGCTGCCAGGTGACGGAGTCGCCCGACGTCAGCACCAGCGAACGCGAGCCGGTGCCGCCGACGGCGAGCCAGCCCGGCCCGCCGTGGACCGCGTCGACGAGCCGCTGCTGACCGGTGGCCTTGGACGCCGGGAGCGTGGCGCGCGTCCACGTGGCGGCATCCGATGAGGTCCACAGCGCCGCGCGGCCGTTCGTGCTGCCGACCGCGACGACCCGGCCCGCGTCGGCCACGACGCCGCCGACCGTACGCTCCGGGTGCACCGCGTCGGGGACCGCGGCCAGGTTGACGTCGCCCACGCCCGCCATCGTCAGGTACGCGCCGCCGTCGTCGCTCCGCCCGGACACGACCGGGCCCTGCGGGGTGAGCGCGGCACCGGTCAGCGTACGGCCGCCCGCCAGGTCGCTCACGTGCCGCCACGTCTTGGCGTCGCCGCTGGTCATGACGGCGGTCTTTCCGCCCTTGACGGGCACGAGGACGGTCAGGCCGTTGTCGGTGCCCCGCACCAGGCCCATCCGGGAGTACCCGCTGATCGTGAGAGTGCCGGCCGCCGCCCAGTTCTTGCCGTCCACGGAGCTGAAGAACGCGCCGTACGCGGTGGTCTTCTTCTTCCTCCGGCCTCCGGTCGTGTGCGAGGCCTCACGCGCGGCGAAGAAGCCGGTCTGGGTGGCCACGACGCCCACGGCCTCGCCGGACGAGCCCTGGCCCTGCGGCACCGCGAGCGGCGCCCAGGTGCGGCCGCCGTCGGGCGACCGCCAGAACGCCTCGCGCTCGGCGGTGCGGTGGACCTTGCGCCGCTTCCCCCTGACCCGGTGGGTGACGGTCTTGGTGGTGCGCACCCGGCCGTGCGCCACGACGACGTCGCCGTGCGCCGTGACGTCC
>NZ_JBHLZP010001032.1:0-1337 GCF_042429965.1 Actinoallomurus acaciae | reverse complement strand
GGCGCTGCACGAGCGTGCGGGCACCGTGCTCGAAGGGGCGCCGAAGCCGTCCGCGGCCCGCCTGGCACGGCACTTCGAGGGCGCCGGCCTGCTCGAACGCTGGATGACCTACGCCGAGCGCGCCGCCGACGAGGCCGCGGCGGGTGGCGACCTGGAGGCGGCCGCCGTCGTCCTGCAGGACCTGCTCCGCAGCGCCGACCTTCCTCCGGCCGACGTGGCACGGCTGGCCGCCAAGATCCCCCCAGGGGCGCTGACCGACACCTCGCGAGTCCGGGACGTGGCTCGCACGCTCGAGTCGGCGCTGGCCTCGGGCGCCCTGGACGCCGGTCAGGCGGCCAGGACGCGGTACGAGCTGGCCCTCATGCTTTCCGGCGCCGACGCCCTAGACGAGAGCCGGCGCGTGATGGAGCTGGCGGTCCCCGACCTTCCCGAGGGGTCGTGGGAGCGCGTGCGCGGCATGGCGTCGCTCGGCTGGCCGCGCACCTCGGACTGCCCCGGCCGGGTGCACCGGGAATGGCTGCGCCGAGCCGCGGAGGCGGCCCGCTCGCTCCCCGCGATCCACCAGCCGGAGATCACCGAGAAGATCGCCGTCGCGCTGCTGCTGCTCGACGAGCCCGACGGGTGGGAGCTGGCGGCCGGCATCCCCGACGAGATCGCGACGGCCGCGCAACGGCGCAACACCGCCCACCGCCACGCCAACCTGGCCGAGGTGGCGATGCGCTGGGGACGGTACGCACAGGCCCGCAGGCACGCGGCGACCGCGCTGGAGCTGGCCGAGCGGTACGGCTACCCCAAGTACCGGGAGACGGTCCTCGCCACGCTGGTCCAGCTGGACTGGTTCACCGGGGCCTGGGACGGCCTGACCGACCGGGCCGACGAGCTCACCGGCAACGAGGAGACGCTGCCGCTGAACCGCGAGCAGGCGCGGCTGGTCGCCGGGCTGCTGCTGATGGCCGACGGTCGCCAGGACGAGGCGGAGAGCCTGCAGGCGACGGTGTACGCCCAGGTGCGCGACGCGGGCGGGGCGGACTTCATGGCGCAGCCGGCCGCGGCGCTCGCCCGGATGCACCTGGCCGCAGGCCGGGTGGACGAGGCCCTGCGGGTGGCCCGTGAGCCCCTCGACGTCGTGGTGAACAAGGAGACCTGGCTGTGGGCCACCGAACTGGTCCCGGTACACGTCGACGCGCTGGTCACGGCCGGGCGGATCGCCGACGCGGCCGACCTGGTGACCGCCTTCGGCGGCGGGGTGCGCGGTCGTGACGCTCCGGCGCCGCGCGCGGCCCTGAGCCTGTGCCGGGGGATCCTCTGTGCCGCCCGCGGCGAGCACGCCCGCGCCG
>NZ_JBHLZP010001031.1:0-1337 GCF_042429965.1 Actinoallomurus acaciae | reverse complement strand
GCGCGGCTGCGCGCGGCCTGGCAGTCGCTGCTGCGCCGGCACCCGAACCTGCGCGCGTCCTTCCGGCACCTGGGCTCGGGACGGCCGGTCGCGGTGGCCGAGCGCGGCGTCGTCCTGCCGTGGTCACAGGCCGACCTGTCCGGGCTGGACCCGGACGCGTTCGCGGAGGCGTGGGAGCGTTGCCTCGCCGAGGAGGGCCGCCGGTTCGACCCGTCCGTCGCGCCGCTGCTGCGCGTGCTGCTCGTACGGACCGGCCCGCAGGCCCACCGGCTCGTGCTCACCCACCACCACCTCCTCCTGGACGGCTGGTCGCGCGGCCCGCTCGTTGCGGAGCTGTCCGCCCTCTACGACGGGGACACGCCGCCGCCGTCCACGCCCTTCCGCGACTTCCTCACGTGGCTGGCCGGACAGGACCCGAAGGCCTCCGAGGCCGCCTGGTCACGTGCGCTGGCGGGCGCCGAGGGCACCCACCTCGCGCCGCCGGACCCCGAACGCACGCCGGTCGTGCCCGATGTGGTGGACCGCGAGCTCGACGCGGAGACGACCGCGCGGCTCACCGCGCTCGCCCGGCGGTCCGGCGTCACGGTGAGCACCGTCGTACGCGCCGCGTGGGCCGTCGTCCTCGGCCGTTTCACCGGGCGGAGCGACGTGGTGTTCGGCGCGACGGTGTCGGGCCGCCCGGCCGAGCTGCCGGGCGTGGAGTCGATGATCGGGCTGTTCATCAACACCGTCCCGGTACGGGTGCTGATCGACCCGGCCGAGCCGCTGTCCCGGCTGCTCGGCCGGCTCCACGAGGAGCAGTCCGTCCTGCTCGGTCACGAGCACCTCGGGCTGGCCGACATCCAGCGGGCCGCCGGGGCCGGTGAGCTGTTCGACACCCTGCTGATCTTCGAGAACTACCCGGCCGACGAGGACGGCCCCGCCGAAGGGGTGCTCCGGCCGGTCGAGGCGGGCGGACGCGACGCCACGCACTACCCGATCACCTGGGCGGTCGACCCCGGCGAACGGCTCCATCTCACGCTGGAGCACCGGCCCGACCTGGTCGACGGCGCCGCCGCGGAGCGGCTCGTCACCGCGATGACGCGGGTGCTGACGGCGATGGCCGACGACCCGGACACCCCCTCCGGCCGCGTCGACCTGCTCGGGCCGGATGAGCGCCGCACGATCCTCACCGAGTGGAACGAGGGCCCCGCCGACCTGCCCGGCGTCACCGTCGCGGAGCTGTTCGAGGCGCAGGCGGCCCGCTCGCCCGCGGCGACCGCGGTCGGCTGCGGCGAGGTCCGCCGGACCTTCGCCGAGCTGAACGCCCGCGCCAACCGCCTGGCCCGCGCGCTGGT
>NZ_JBHLZP010001030.1:0-1338 GCF_042429965.1 Actinoallomurus acaciae | reverse complement strand
GGCCGTGGCGGCAACCCGCTCGTGGCGACGCCCGGCGCCGCCGGCGACCCCGGGGCGTACGGTCACGGACGCCGACGGCGCCACGAGCGGGCGCCGACCGACCCGTCAGTGAGGACACGCGGCATGACCCTTGACGAACTGGAGAGGCTGAGCCGGGAGCTCGGCGGCGCGAGAAGCGCGCTGGACGACCGGCTGGGCATCGAGTACCTCGAGGCCACGACCGACCGGGTGATCGCCCGGATGCCGGTGGAGGGCAACACGCAGGTGTACGGCACGCTGCACGGCGGCGCGTCGTGCGCGCTCGCCGAGGCCACCGGTTCCTGCGCCGCCGCCATCCACGCCGGCCCGGGCCGGATGGCCGTCGGCGTCGAGCTCAACGCGACCCACCATCGGACCGCCGGCTCCGGCCACGTCACGGCCGTGGCCACGGTGTCCCACGCCGGCCGGACCCTGGTCACCTGCGACGTCGTCATCACCGATGAGCGGGACCGCCGGGTCTGCACGGCCCGGGTCACCTCGATGCTGCGCGACCGGCCTCGCGACCCCGCCGACGGACCCGGACCGGAGGAATCGCGGATCGCGACCGTGGTCGAGACGCTGGCCTCGCTCGGCGCGGACGAGATCGCCCATCCGGGCGGCACCCTGCTGGCCCATCTGAAGCGCGTCCACGCGCTGCTCGCGGAGTGGGGCGCGCGGCCGGCGCTACGGCTCGCCGGGCTGTGCCACGCCTACTACGGCACCGACGGCTTCGCCACCGCACTGGGCGACACCGGCCGCCGGGACGAGCTGACCGCCCTCGTCGGCGAGGAGGCCGAACGCCTCATCCACTTCTACGCCGGCTGCGACCGCGACTTCTCCTACCCGGGTCTCGCCGACCCCGAGGGCCCGTTCCGTGATCGCTTCAGCGGCACCGTGCTACGGCCCCCGCTCCCCCTGCGCCGGGACTTCGCCGAGCTCACCGCCGCGAACGAGCTGGACGTCATGCGGGCGAACCCCGGCCTTCGCGCCCGGTACGGGCAAGAGCTCCTCGACCTGTTCACCTCGTGGCGTGCCCTCCTCAGCGACCCCGCCCGGCAGGCCGTCCAGACCCTGCTGCCCTGACCCGGCACGACGGTCAGATCACCGGGGCCCAGGTGCTCGTCGCCGAACGGCCCCCGCGGTAGGACGCCGGCGGCCGAAGGACCGGACGCGCCGGGGCCGGAACCGGCGCGGAGGCGACCGCGTGGAGGACGCGTGGCGCGAGTGCCGCCGCCTGGGCCCGGATCTCCGGGATCGCCGTCGTCTCGTACCGCAGGCCGCGCAGCGGCGGGCCGAGCGCGAAGATCCGCTCGTGTGGCC
>NZ_JBHLZP010001029.1:0-1341 GCF_042429965.1 Actinoallomurus acaciae | reverse complement strand
GGCAGGGGTCCCGCCGATGGGCGGCCCGGCACTGCCGCTGCCCACCATCTCGGCGTCGCCGGCGACGCCCCGCGTCGCGCCGCAGACCCCCCGCGACGGCGTCTCCCAACTGGACACGCTCTCCCCGGCGGGAGCGATGCAGGCCGGACGCGCGTCCTGGGCGACGCTGGTCGCGATCGCGGTCGTCACCGAGGCCGGCCTGCTCTGGCTCGTCGCCGGGCTGACGGTGATGCGCCGGCGACGCCTCGGCCCCGCCTCCCGGCGGCTCCGTGGGGGACTCTGGAGCAGGCGGCTCTCTCCAGGCGGGACGGCCAGGAACACGAAGCGTTCATAACCGTCCTTTCTCCCGTTCTCCGTTACCGATGCGAGCCCATGTGTCGCACCCTGCGTGACGGGTCGTGCGGTGTCGGTGTGGGAAGGCCTCTCCAGCGAGGTCGCCGCGGAGGCGGGCCCTTTACTTAAGGGCGGCGAATAGTCAATAGTCTTGCGGAATCGCACGATTCGTATTCAGGGGAGCCGAACGATGGCTGACACGGGGTTGAACTGCCCGAAATGCTCAGGGAAGTGGGACACACACGACCGCAACGGCGTCGTGATCGAGGAGTGTGTGGGCTGCCAGGGGGTCTTTCTCGACCGAGGTGAGCTCGAACGCCTCATCGACGCCGAGAGTGAGTATCTCGCCAAGCTCGACCCGGCGGGAGACCAGGACACGTCCTACCACGGCCGGCACCGCCGCGGCATCATTCACCAGGTCTTCACGCCCGCCGAGTGATCCGTGTGGAGGCGTTCGGCCTCCCACAGGTCACGGTAGGGTCCGTCCGCAGTGGCCAGCGCGTCGTGGGGACCGCGCTGAACGACCCTGCCACGGTCCAGGACCACGATTTCGTCGGCCGCCCTCAGGGGAGCGAGGCGGTGCGTGACGAGGACGACCGTCCGCTCGTCACCGAGCATCTCGGTGACGAGCCGGTCGGCCGTCGGCAGGTCCAGTCCCTCCGCCGGCTCGTCCAGCAGCAGCACCGGTGGGTCGGAGAGCAGGGCGCGGGCGAGCAGCAGCCGTTGACGCTGGCCGCCCGACAGCAGGTCGTTCGCCACGGGGGTGTCCCAGCCCTCCGGCAGTGAGTCGATCCAGTCGAGCAGCCCGGCACGGCGCGCGGCGGCCTCCAGGTCGGCGGCGGAGGCGCCGGGCCGCGCGAGCGCGAGGTTGGCCCGGATCGAGGCGGCGAACACATGCGCGTCCTGCGTCAGGCCGCGCACGGCCGCGCGGACGTCCGCTGCGTCGTAGGCGTCCAGCGGCACTCCGGCGAGCAGCACCGCTCCGCGCGCCCGCGCCTCCCCAGTGAG
>NZ_JBHLZP010001028.1:0-1341 GCF_042429965.1 Actinoallomurus acaciae | reverse complement strand
CGTCGCGGTCGATCAGCGCCACCCGGAGCGGCACCCCGGAGCCGGTGGCGCGGCGCAGCAGGTGCGCGGCGGCGCGGATGCCGCTCGCACCCCCGCCGACGATGGCGACCGCCGGCACGCGACCGGCGTACGCCCGAGCTGGAGAAAGAGTCACCGTAGCAGCCTAGTTGGTATTTCCGACAAGGAATATAGGTAAATGCCACCACCTCGGAAACATGTCGTTATCGCATCGTCAATGCCTGCGGCGGCGACGTCACGCCGGGCGTAAGGCCCGGCCATCCCTCGTTCAACATCTCTCAGGAACCGATCCCGACACACGGTCGATCAACGGTCGGCCGAACCTCCCGCGTGCGGATGAGGTCCACGACCGGCTCGCCCCTCGGCGATAGCCTCCGGGCATGGTCTCCGGCCGGGGAGGCCCTGCATGGTCGCCGCCACGGCCCGGGGCGCGCGCCGGGCCGGCCCACCTGCGACTGGTGATCAAGCCCGGTGGTGACGCCGACCCGCCGCCGGAGATCCTCGCCGCGTACGCCCGTCGACCCGGCGCGCGCCAGGTGGACATCCTGTTCGGCGGCACCACCGAGGGCCGGCGGCCTCCGGTGGTCTCCGCCGAACGGTGCGTCACCTGCGACCTCTGCGTACGGGTGTGCCCCACCGACGTGTTCGACACCGGCCCGGACGGCGTGCCGGTCATCGCGCGCCGGTCCGACTGCCAGACCTGTTTCCTGTGCGAGGCCTACTGCCCGGCCGACGCCCTGTTCGTCGCGCCACAGCGCGAGCCCCTCGACGACGGCTCGGCGCTGGCCGACGAGGCCGAACGCCGCCTGCCCAACTGCTACTACGCACCGCTGTCCGGTGACGCGCCCCGCATGCCGCTCGATCCGGAGACCACCGAGGTCCTGCTGCGCGACCCGCTCGCGTGGTTCGAGACCGAGCGGTCCGCGATCACCACGATGGTCGAGCAGGCGCACACCGCCGGGATGCCCGGCCCGTGCTGGGAGCTGGCCAGCGCCAGCCTCCCGTTCTTCGAGTTCTGCGGCGACCTGGTCGAGTGGCGCCGCTGCTGCGACCACGCGCTGGCGGCGGCGGCCGAGTCGGGCGACCTGCGCGGCGAGGCGGCCTCGGAGATCAACCTCGGCGCGATGCTGTACGTCCAGAGCGAGTTCTGCGAGGCGCGAGGTCACTTCGAGCGCGCGGCGACGCTCTGCGAGCGCATCGGCGAGCCGTACGGCCGGGCCGGTGCGCTGTGCGGCGTGGCCGGCACGGTCCGCATCAACGGCGACCCGGAGGCGTCCCCGCCGCTGTGGGCCGACGCGCTGCGCCTGTTCGGCGAGCTGGGCG
>NZ_JBHLZP010001027.1:1678-2847 GCF_042429965.1 Actinoallomurus acaciae | reverse complement strand
AGGCGGCCGGGGCTGACCACCGTCCTCGGCGCGGGCGTGCTGATCGCCGCCGGGTTCGTCGTCGGCGCCCAGGCCGATCGTCACGTCGCGCACCAGAGCGGCGCCGCGAGCGGCACGCCTCCGGGGCAGGGCGGCGCCCGAAGCACGGGGCAGGGCGGCAGCAGGACGCCGGGTGCCTCCGGGGCGGCCGGTGTGACCACCGGCACGGTGCAGAAGATCTCCGGCCGGACCATCTACGTCCGGACGGCGAACGGCGACGTCGTCAAGGTCACGGTGACCGGCAAGACCGACGTCAGCGTGCTCCACAGCGGTTCGGCCACGGACCTCAAGGCCGGAACGAGCGTCGTCGTGCAAGGTGACCAGGCCAAGGACGGCACGGTCGCCGCAACCTCCGTCAGCCAGGGCCGGTCCTCCGGCGGCTGACGTACATGAAATCCATTCAGGAGAAGAAAATGATCGATGGTCAGGCGGCGGTCCGGCTGTTCGGCGGGGCGGCGGTCGCGGCCGCGCTGCTGTTCAGCGCGGCCTGCGGCGGCTCGGACAGCGGTTCCGGTAAGAGTTCGAGCGCCGCGCGGGGCGGCGGGTCGAACGACGCGATGGCCGCGTACCGCGAGTGCATGCAGAAACAGGGCGTCTCGATGCCCAGCCGTGGCCCGGGCGGCGGCCCGGGAAACGGTGCGCCCAGCGGGGCGCCCAGCGGCACACCGACGGCGCGCCCCTCGGGCCGGCCGTCGGGCCGCCCGAGCGGCATGCCGACCATGTCGGCGAAACAGAAGAAGGCCACCCAGGCCTGCGCGTCACTCCGGCCGACCAACGCACCGGGCGGCGGCCAGGGCGGCCCACCGAACGGCGGCACCCCCGCCGGTCAGTAACCGGCAGAACATCCGCGTGAGGCCCGGCGACGCCCGGGCCTCACGCCCCGGGGGACGTACCGGTCTCGCGACGCCATAGACGTGACGGCCAGAAGGAAGATCGCCCAACAGACCGGCCCGCCCCGACATCGACCGGCGCCAGTACTCATCCCACCGGCCGGTACCCGACAGCCGTCCGCGTGAGGCCGCCCGGGACCACACTCCCAACGGCGCACCGACCGGCCAGGCACACCCGCCGACCCAGGCACACATCCGCCCGACCGACAACCGACCACCATCCACGTCAGACCGCCCGCC
>NZ_JBHLZP010001027.1:0-1534 GCF_042429965.1 Actinoallomurus acaciae | reverse complement strand
GCACACATCCGCCCGACCGACAACCGACCACCATCCACGTCAGACCGCCCGCCACCACACTCCCAACAACACACCGACTCCACCGCAGCGCGAACACGAACCGCCCAGAAAGAACCAGCCCGGGTGCTCATCCGCCGGTCGGCGACCGGCAGGACGTCCGGCCTGGGCGCCGACGACGAACCCGACGAACCCGGCGGCGATCAGCACGCCCGCGCCGAGGACGGTGGTCAGCCCCGGCCGCCTGCGGGCGCGCGGTGCCCTGGCCAGCTCCTCGGCCAGGTCATCGTCGAACTCCGCGACGGCACGGACGTGGTCATCGCAAGTCGTCCAGAAAACGACCAGTACCGGTACTCACAGCCGACAGGACGTCCGCGTGAGGCACGGGGCACCTGGCGCTACGCCCGGGCGTGGTCGCCCGAGGGAAGCCGTCCGGGAGCCCGGGCACGGCCCCGGCCGACGGCACCCGACGGCTCCAGCCCCCCTGCGCGGGCCTCACTCTCCCAGGCGCCGTACCGGCTCCGTGGCGGCGCGGACGCGGTCGTCGCCGGGAAGGTCCTCCAGGAGGACCGGGCGGCCCTTCGCGTCGGTCAGCGGCACTCGCCAGTTCGGGTACTCGTCCGTCGTGCCCGGCTGGTTCTGGGTGTGGCGCTCGCCGACCGCGTCCGCCAGGGAGACGCCGACGAGCCGGGACGGTGTGCGGGCCAGGAAGGCGTGCAGGGCCGTCGTCATGTCGGCCGGGTCCAGGCCGAGGGAGGTCAGCAGTTCGCGCCACTCCCGCAGGCCCTCCTCCAACTCCTCGTACTCCTCCGAGGCCGGCCGCGTCAGCAGGCCGAGGCGCTCGCGCAGCGCGACGTGGTCGCCGTTCAGATAGCCCTCGATGGGCGGCATGTCGTGGGTGCCGACGGTCGCCAGGCACAGCTCGCGCCACTTGCCGGGCGGTAGCGGTCCGCCGCCCGGGTCGCGTTCGAACCAGGCCATCGACGTGCCGAACACCCCGCGTTCGGCGAACACCTCGCGCATGTAGTCCTCGACCGTGCCGAGGTCCTCGCCGACGACGACCGCGTCCGCCCGGTACGCCTCGTACAGCAGCGCCCCAAGCATCTCGTCGCGCGGGTACGCGACGTAGGTGCCCTCGGAGGCCGGTGCGCCCTCGGGCACCCACCACAGCCGGAACACCTGCATCGCGTGGTCGAGGCGGAGGCCGCCCGCGTGCCGCAGGACGTGGCGGAGCATGGCGCGGTACGGCGCGTAGCCGGAGGCGGCGAGCCGCTGCGGGTGCCACGGCGGCTGTCCCCAGTCCTGGCCGCGCTGGTTGAACGCGTCCGGCGGCGCGCCGACGGTGATGCCCTGGGCGAACAGGTCCTGGTGCGCCCACGTGTCCGCGCCGCCGGGGTCGACGCCGACCGCCAGGTCGTGGATGACGCCGATCGGCATTCCCGCGGCGCGGGCGGCCGACTGGACCGAGGTGAGCTGCTCGTCCAGGAGCCACTGCAGCCACGAGTGGAAGCCGACCCGGCCCGCGAGCCGCTCGCGC
>NZ_JBHLZP010001026.1:0-1352 GCF_042429965.1 Actinoallomurus acaciae | reverse complement strand
TGCAACTTTTGAAGCTACACACAAGATGGCGTCATGTTCTTTTTTGACAGGAAGATTACTCTTTTTTTTTGGTGCTAATCTCATTAGAGAGAATCTTTGTCAATTTCACAATTTGAAGCAAAATACTTTAACAATACATGAATACCTTAGATATATAAAGAAAAAATATAGAGACAGCCCGTAATTAAGAAAAAAGTAGGAAACAATATTCATCTTAACATTATTTAGGTCTTGGCAGGTCTTTTTATATAAATCTGAGTTTTAATTTCTTGACAGTAAAAACCCAGACACTGAATTTGGTATTAAACTCAGTAGTTGTCAACTTGGATAAGGTATTTTTCTAAGCTATTGCTTAAACCAAAAATTAAGTCAAACAAAATATTTTACAACTGACAAAATATTTCTTAAAAAAACGGTAGGTACTATTTAAAAAAAAATTAATTTAACATAAGTAGAGATTTAGAAAAGGAAATACAAAGAATTTCGAATGCACATCTGAAGTATTTTTTATCATAAACATTATAATCAGATTCCGATACGAACAAAGCTGTTTTCGTTAGTGCTACTATGGTTTTCAGAAGACCTGTACGCAGAAGATATTACATTGGAGCTTTTGGTGGATTGAGAAGTCTGGCTGCTCATAAAAAACCTCGGCCATAACCCAAACCCAGACCTAGGTTAGGTGCGGTCTCACAGACAGTAGTAGCTCCCAGACCATTAATACCATTGATTCCATTTAGACCATTAAGACCATTTAAGCCCAATCCGTAACCAAATCCGTATGGGTACAGATTAGGGGCACTTTCGCAGACAGTTGTCGCTCCACCCAAAGGCAGGCCTAGACCAGGGTAGCCCATACCGAAGCCAGGGTATCCCATGCCCCCGTAGTACCCGCCGTAACCCAGACCTAAACCATTAGGAGCTGTCTCACAGACAGTCGTAGCTCCAAGTCCGCCCCCGTACGGGTATCCGATACCGTAGCCAAATCCAGGTGCAATGCCCAGTCCGAGACCATTTGGAGCTGTCTCACAGACAGTTGTAGCGCCTCCCAAGCCAATACCACCGTATGGGTATCCCATACCCAGGCCCAAACCGTTCGGTGCGGTCTCACAGACAGTCGTGGCACCGCCTAACCCTATGCCACCGTACGGATACATGCCCATGCCGAGCGGGTATCCCAGACCCCCGTAGCCTAAGCCGACGTTGGGTGCTGTCTCACAGACCGTGGTGGCGCCCAAGGGAAGTAGGTTCGATCCCGATTCGCATACTGTTGTCGCACCCAGGGGGTTGCTGTATGCTGTGCTGATGAGTGCAACAAAGAGCAGAGATACTTTGAAAGCCATGTTCACCTC
>NZ_JBHLZP010001025.1:0-1362 GCF_042429965.1 Actinoallomurus acaciae | reverse complement strand
GCCCTCGACGGGCAGCCCGAGCGCCACGCCGTCCGCGAAGACCAAGCCGGGCAAGAGCGACACCCGTCATCCGAAGGCCGGTACGACCAAGGCCGCGGGACACGCGCCTCGGCCCGCCTCGGGCGGCCACGCCGGCGCGGCGGCGGCCTCCACGCGCTCCATCACCAGCGCCGCCTCGGGCCGGTGCATCAGCGTGAGCGCTCATACCGCCAAGGACGGCTCGCCGCTGCAGATCTGGAACTGCCAGGGCGCGCGCTGGCAGAAGTGGACGTTCGAACCGGACGGCTCCGTTCGGTCCATGGGCATGTGCATGGACGTCGCGTGGGGCTCCTCGGACGACGGCACGACGATCCAGCTCGCCCGCTGCCACGGCGGACCGGCCCAGACGTTCGACCTCAACAGCGCCGGCGACCTGGTGAACTCCGGCGCCGACAAGTGCGTGGACGTGACGGACAAGAAGACGGCCAACGGCACCCGCCTCCAGCTGTGGCAGTGCGCGGGCACGTCGAACCAGAAGTGGAGCGCCGTCTGACCGCGGGCGAGCGGCCGTGACACGGTACGCGGGTGTTACGGACCGCCCGCAAAATGTTGCATAACAAACCGTATTGAACCGGTTACCAGAGTGCCCCGTATAACCGTACGCTGAACCGATCTGTAGCTGCCGAAAAGTCTGTCTCGTCCCGTCGGACGGGCACGGCGGGTGAGGGGAGACGGCTGATGTCCATGCCGTCCGCACGCCGGTCCAGGAGGACCGGCCGTACGGTCAGTACGGAGAATGCCTCCGGCGCCGCCGACCAGCGGGCCGGCCGGGTCGAGGCCGAGGAACTGGCCGGGCGGTTCCTGCTCAGCGCCGAGGCGACGCGCGCCGAAGGCCAGGCCGATCTGGTCGTCGCCGTGGAGCCGGGTGAGGCGACGCTCGTCGTCGTCGCCGTTCCGGGCGATCTCGCCGACGGGCTCTGGCCCCGGCTCGCCGAGGTGCTGACCCGCGCGCGCGAACGGACCGGCCAGGTGGTGCTGGCGATGTCCGGCGCGGGGATCGACCGGCGGGGGAGCGGCGCGCTGGCGCGAAGGATCGCCGACGACTGGGACATGACCGTGGTGGCACCGGCCGGGGACGTCCTGCTCGTGCCCGGCGGCGCGCTGTTCGTGCGCGCGGAGGACGACGGCCCGGAACCGCGGTGGTGGAGGTTCGCGCCGAAGACCGAGGCCCAGGCGCTCGGGCTGCGTTGGCCCCGGCCCGAGTGGGAGGCCGCGCTCGCCGAGGTGACCGCCTCTTCGAGCACCGGGACCGCCGTCACCGCGGTGCCCGCCGGGTCGCTGGTCCGTGCGGCCGGGACGCCGGAACCGGAGCCCGGCGACGTG
>NZ_JBHLZP010001024.1:0-1364 GCF_042429965.1 Actinoallomurus acaciae | reverse complement strand
AGCGGCCGCACACCCTTCCGGCCCTGGTGGACGCCCGCCCCGACGTCCCGCAGAAGGCCGAGGCCGTCATCGCCGCGGTCCGGGCGGCGGTCCGCGACCAGCCGGACGCGTGCGGCGGCCCGTACGTCAAGGACCACGGCGAACTCGGCCCCGCGCACCTGCCCCGTGTTGGTTATTTCGGATCCCTCGTGCGCGGCTATGTCCGGTACGGCGGACTGAGCCCGGCGAAATTCACCTACCGCTACTGGGACGAGACGGCCGATCCGGCCTACTGGCGCTATCCCCCGGACCTCGGATTCGCCCATTCCGACGGCTGGAGCAATGGCCGCATTCTTCGCGAACGGGCGACACTTCCCGAAGGCGCGCTTCTCGACCGTTTCGGCAGCCCGTACGGCGCCTTTCTCGCCCCGGCGGGCAGCGCGTTCGGGGCCCGCGCGCTTCCGCCGGACAGCCTCAACACCAGAAGCGACGATCGATCACACCTGTGCAACTACCACCTCTACCGGGTGAGCCGGGCGTTCGACGTCGACGCGGGTCCGATCGCGCCCGCCTTCCAGCAGCGGGGCGGAGGCCGGCAGTACCTGCTGACGAGCGCCTACGTGCCCGGCGCGCCGTCGGCGCTGAACGTCAGATGGCTCGTCTCCAACGGGTACCTGAGCGTCGTCTACTGATCCAGCGTCTCGGGGTCGCGCGCGAGCACCGAGCGGCCGCCGTCCACCGGCACGGTCGCGCCGTTCACGAAGCTCGCGTCCTCGGAGAGGAGATGCGCGATCGCCGCCGCGACCTCATCCGGCCGGCCCACGCGGCCGGCCGGGTGAATGCGGGCCATCTCCTCCTCGATCCTCGCCGCGGCGTCCGGCTCCCGGCTCGCGAGGAGGTCCGCGTACCGCTCGGTGCCGACGGACCCCGGCGCGACCGCGTTGACGCGGATCCCCCGCCGCCCGTACTCCACCGCGAGCGCCCGGGTCAGCCCCTCGATCCCGGCCTTGGCCGTCACGTACGGCACACACCCCGGGACCGCGCGAATCGCCTGGTGGGAGGAGACGTTGACGATGGCGCCGGGAGTGCCGGCGGCCAGGAAACGCCGCACGGCCGTCGCGCAGCCGACGAGGGCGAGGCCGAGGTTCAGCGAGACGCGGTCGAGGATCTCGGGTACCGGGACGGTGTGGAAGGACGCCGCCGCCCCGAACACGGCCGCGTTGTTGACCCAGCCGGCGAGGGGCGCGGCGGCCTCGGCGAGGTCGGCGGCGCGCTCCGCGACCGCCTCGTCCGCGGCGTCACCGGCCAGCGCGATGACGGCCACCGCCCAGCCGAGGACGCCACCCCAGCCATGCCCGGTCTTCGTCGCCTCGGGTTCGGCCGTG
>NZ_JBHLZP010001023.1:0-1371 GCF_042429965.1 Actinoallomurus acaciae | reverse complement strand
TCGCGTCCACCTCGGCGGACGCTCCGCGTATGGCCGCCTGCGCGGCCCGGTGGACGGCGGCGGCCCGGCGGGAGCCGTTCTCGTCGCGTTCGCGGCGTCCGGTCTCCACGAACGCGGCCAGCCGGCGTCCGCCGGGCGCGGAGTCGTCGACCGCGACGGCGACGGCGGCCACCGAGGGATGCGACTGGACGGCGGCCTCGATCTCGGCGAGTTCCACCCGGTAGCCGCGGATCTTCACCTGGGCGTCCTCACGGCCGAGGAACTCGATCGAACCGTCCGGGAGGTAGCGGCCGATGTCGCCGGTGCGGTAGATCCGCGCACCCGTGCCCGGCTCGGTGACGAACCGTTCCGCCGTACGGGCCTCGTCGCCCAGGTAGCCCAGCGCCACCCCCGCACCGCCGATGTACAGTTCGCCGGGCACCCAGTCGGGGCGGGGCCGCATGGCGTGGTCGAGCACGTGAAAGCTCTGGTTGGTCAGCGGCCGGCCGTACGGGATGCTGGGCCGCGAGACGTCGACCTCACCGACCGGGTGTGCGATCGACCAGATGGAGCCCTCGGTGGCGCCGCCGAGTGAGACGATCTCCAGGCCCGGCAGGATCGCCCGTGCCTCATCGGGCAGCGTGACGGGGATCCAGTCCCCCGACAGCAGGGCCAGCCGCAGCCGGCTCGCCTCCAGCGCAGGTCCCGAGCTCAGCCAGTCGCACAGCATCTGGAGCTGCCCGGGGACGGAGTTCCAGACCGTCACCCCCGCATCGGTGATGAGGTCGGCCCAGTGGGACGGGTCGCCGCGGCGGTCCGCGTCCGGCAGCACCAGGACACCGCCGGCGGACAGGGTGCCGAACAGGTCCCACACCGACAGGTCGAACCCGAGCCCGGCGACGCCGAGGACCCGGTCGCCGGCGCCGATCCCGTGGCGCCGGTCGATGTCCTCGACGGTGTTCAGGGCCGCCCGATGGCTGATCATCACGCCCTTCGGGCTGCCGGTCGAGCCGGAGGTGTAGATGACGTACGCGAGGTCGTCGGGCGAGACGGCCCGCGGCGGCGCGACGGCCGGCATGGCGTCTTCGGGCAGGTCGTCGACGGCGAGGGCGGTCACGGTGTCCGGCAGGTCACCGGCCTCGGCGAGCCAGGACTGGGTGAGCACGACGCGGACGCCCGCGTCGGACAGGATCGCGTCCCGGCGCGCGGCGGGCTGCGCGGTGTCGACGGGCAGGTAGGCGCCTCCCGCGAGGAGCGTGCCGAGTACGGCGACCACCTGCTCCCAGCCCTTGTCCATCCAGATCGCCACCGGCTCGGCGGGTCGCAGCTCGGCGGCGCGCAGCCGCCCGGCCACCTCCGCGTCGCGGCCGGTGAGCTGCCGGTAGGTCAGGG
>NZ_JBHLZP010001022.1:0-1379 GCF_042429965.1 Actinoallomurus acaciae | reverse complement strand
CGGCGGCCGACGCGGGCGAGCGGAGCATCGCGTCGGCGCCGCCGTCCCGCGTGAGATGCGCGACGTACAGGTCGCCGAGCAGATCCGAGCGCCCGGCCAGACCGTGGGAGACCGTGTCCGGGAGGGAGGACAGCAGCGACGGCGGCAGCCGCGACATGGCCGTGGCGAGCGGGCCCACCTGCTGGTCGACCCGGGTGACGAGCTGGCCGCGCAGCGCGCCGATGACGAGGACGTTGCTCACCACCAGCCCCACGGCCGACAGGACCAGTGCGATGGCGAGCAGCCGGGCCCGCAGCGAGAGCCCCGGAAGCCTCACGGGCCGGGCCTGCGCAGGACGTAACCGGTTCCCCAGACCGTGTGGATCAGCTTGGGCTCGGCGGTGTCCACCTTGCGGCGCAGATAGCTGATGTAGGACTCGACGATGCTCTCGTCGCCGCCGAAGTCGTACTGCCAGACGTGATCGAGGATCTGCGCCTTGGACACGACGCGTCCGGCGTTGTCCATCAGGAACAGCAGCAGCCGGAACTCGGTGGGCGACAGCCGGACCGGGCGGCCCGCGCGGCGCACCTGGTGCCCCTGGCGGTCCAGGACCAGGTCGGCGACGGTGAGCGTCTCCTCCCCGGTACGCCCGCCGGCGCGGCGCAGGATCGCCCGGATGCGGGCGATCAGCTCTTCGACGCTGAACGGCTTGGTCATGTAGTCGTCGCCGCCGGCGGTCAGTCCGTCGATCTTGTCCTGTGTGGTGTCGCGTGCGGTGAGGAACAGCACCGGCACCAGGTCGCCGGCCGTACGCGTACGCTCGCCCAGCCGCCGTACCACCTCGAACCCGTCGATGTCCGGCAGCATGACGTCGAGCACGATGAGGTCCGGCGGCTCGCGTACGGCCGCGGCCACCGCCTCGGCGCCGGTGGCCGCGGAGGTGACCGCGAACCCGGCGAACCGCAGGCTGGCCGACAGCAGTTCCCGTACGACCGGCTCGTCGTCGACCACGAGGAGGCTGATCACCTCGGGGCCCGCCGTCCGTTCCATACCGTCCACACCCGGCCTCTCCTCGCCAGGACACGCCCGATCCACGCCGGCAGCAGGCCGCCCGCGAGCCCGGCGACCGCTCCGAACACCAGCGCCACCAGGATGTCACCGCTCGCGCGGGCACCGAGGGCGGGAAAGGTGAGACCGAAGACCGCGAGGTCCAGGTGGGCCGACGCCCGGGCGGCGGCGGTCATCGCGGCGATCAGCGGGCCGGTGACCGACGCGAGGCGGACGGCCGGCCACCAGGCCGCACCGCGCGGGACCGGTGTGCGCACGGCGGTCAGTACGCCCGTGACCAGCAGGATCACGGCGGCGAAGACGGCGGGGAGCAGCAGCGGTGGCGCGGAACC
>NZ_JBHLZP010001021.1:0-1388 GCF_042429965.1 Actinoallomurus acaciae | reverse complement strand
GTCGCGACGGTGCTGACGCACCTGGCCCCCGGCACCGACGTGGTGGTGGCGGGCGTGGCCGACCAGGACCGTACGCCGCACCTGCGGCTCGCCCTCGCGACCGGCCCGGGGACCGCGGGCCGCTACCTCGGCTCGGACTCCACCCGGCGCGCGAACATGGTGATCCTGCCCGACCTCACCGCGACGCTGCTGGACTCGGCGGGGGTCCCGGCGCCGGCCGGGCTGATCGGCACGCCGCTGCTGCCGGACGCCGTACGGCCCGCGCTCGCCGACTCGGTGGCCGACCTGTCCTCCCAGGACCTCGCGGCGCAGACCCACCGGCGGCTGCTCCCGCGTTTCTTCGCCGGATTCGTGATCAGCCAGATCCTCCTGTACGCGGCGGCGGCACTGGCGCTGCGGCACGGGTCCCTTCGCCGGCGCCGCCGGATCCTGTCCGCCACGCGGCTGACCGCCCTCGTCGCCGCCGCGGTCCCGGTCTCGACCTACCTGGTCAACCTCGTGCCGTGGTGGCACACGTCCCGGCCCGCGCTCTGGCTGGTCGCCGGGATCGCGGCCGGCGACGCACTCGTGGTCGGGCTCGCGATGTGCGGGCCGTGGCGCCGCCACCTCCTCGGCCCCGGGACCGTCATCGCGGCGGTGACCGCCACCGTCCTGGGGACCGACCTGCTGACCGGCAGCCACCTCCAGCTCAACAGCATGATGGGGTACTCGCCGCTGGTGGGCGGGCGGTACTACGGGATGGGCAACATCGCCTTCGCGGTTTTGGCCACCTCGACGTTGCTCGCGTCGGCCGGGATCGCCCAGTGGCTCGAACCCCGCGCCGGCCGCCGGGCCGCCGTCGCGGCCGTCCTCGTCATGACCCTGACCGCGGCACTGCTGGACAGCTGGACCGCGTGGGGCAGCGACTTCGGCGGCCTGATCGCGTTCGTGCCGGGCCTGGCGACGACCGCGCTGCTGGTGGCCGGGCGGCGGGTGTCGTTCCTGCGGCTCCAACTGCTGCGCGCGACCGGGATGGCGCTCGTCCTCGGCGTCGCCTGGATCGACTACCTGCGTCCGCCGTCGCGGCAGACGCACATGGGCCGGTTCTTCGGGCAGCTCGTCGAGGGCGACTCGCTGCCCTGGCTGGAGCGTAAGTTCGCCGCGATGATGCACACGTTCGGCAACCTGACGCTCCTGCCGGTCGTGGTGGCGGGGTTCCTGTTCGTCCTGCTGGTGCTCCACCGCCCGGGGCGCGCGGGTGCGGGCGGCCTGCAACGGGCGTACGAGCGGGCGCCGATGCTGCGGGCCGGGCTCTCCGGGGCCTTCGTCACCGCCGTCGTGGGCGGGGCGGTGAACGACTCGGGCATCGCGGTGCCGGCGCTGTCGCTGGCCGTCGCCGTGCCCCTGGC
>NZ_JBHLZP010001020.1:0-1390 GCF_042429965.1 Actinoallomurus acaciae | reverse complement strand
GAACCCCCGGCTGGTCGACGACCCGCCGCCGTACCGGGCGAGTTCCGCGCTGCGCGGCCCCCGGCGGCTGCTGGTGGACTACGACGGCGTCGGCCCCTGAACACGGGGCGCCGGCGCATCAGCTGAGGGCGACGACCGACGCGCACACCCAGGCGACCACGCCGAGAACGAGCAGCCAGAGGAACCCCGGCGGCATCCGCACGTTCAGGTCGGCCCACTGGATGTCCTCGCCCTCGGCCTTGCGGCGGTAGTAGCCCCTGGCGACTCCCCGGGGCACGTGGAACGCCGCGGACATGATCGCCAGCGCACCGCCGATGCCGGCGAGGACCATGTCGGCCGAATCGACCCTGGCCATCCCGAGGGCGATGGGCAACAGCGCCCACAGCAGCGGCGCGCGCTGCCTCCAGGTGAAGGTCACGGAGATGTAGTTGAGCGCGAAGACGAGGTAGCCGATGAGGAAGATCGCGATGACGACGACGTGGGACGCATTCATAACGATATGGACATCCGGAAGGGCGGGTTCGGTTCCCGTCGGCCGGGCGGGCCTCGGCTCCGTCAAGATTTCTCCAGCGACCCGTCCGCGCGCCGGGCCCCCGGCGGCCGGACCCTACGATCGAGGCATGACCACCGCCGAGGACAGGGCATCGCAGGCCCCGCAGCCACAGCCCGGCGTTCCGTGGGCGGGCCGGCCCCGGCGGGCCGACCTCATCTGCTGGTTCGGCATCGCGGTGAGCGGCCTGTACGCCCTGGCGATCATCCCGATGCGGCCCCTGCTCATCGGCCACCACCCGGTGCTGCTGGAGTTGCTGACCGGCAGCATGACCTCGATCGTGACCGCCGGCGCGTTCGCCCGGGTCGGGCAGGTGCCGCTGTTCCTGGTCGTCGTCTCCGCCGTCCCCGGCATGATCATGTTCGATCCGTTCTTCTGGTGGGCGGGCCGGCGCTGGGGACGCGGCATGCTGCTGATCTTCGCGGGCCGTAGCCGCCGCGGCGCCCGGCTGGTCGCCCGCGCCGAGAGGTACGGGCACCGGCTGGGCTGGCTGGGCGTCGTGTTCGCCTACTACCTGCCCCTGCCGGCGGCGCTGCTGTTCGTGGTCGCCGGCTGGACCGGCATGCGGCTGATCACCTTCGTGCTGCTCGACATGGTCGGCGCGCTGCTGTGGATCGGGCTGCTCACCGCGCTGGGCTACTACCTCGGCCAGGACGCCGTCGACGTCGCCAAGACCATCTCCCACTACGGGCTGTGGATCTCCATCGCCCTGGTCGCCGGGGTGATCGTCACCCAGCGCCTGCGCGGCCGCCGCGCCCCGGCCGCCGCCGACGCGGACTGATCAATGCCGGTGCGGGCGCGGCGGGGGAGGCGGCGGCAGGGAGTCCAGGCCGGGCGCCT
>NZ_JBHLZP010001019.1:0-1636 GCF_042429965.1 Actinoallomurus acaciae | reverse complement strand
GCCGGTCTGGCGGTGGGTGGGGTGGACGGGGATGGGCGGGTTCCCGGCGAATCGCCCACCGGTGAGGGCGCGTCGGTGACCGCGTCCGAGGCCGTCGTGTCCGCTGCGGCTGTGCCGTCCGTTGTTCCCGTGACCGCCGGTGGGGCGGGGCGGGACGGGCGGTTCCCCGGCGTATCGCCCACGGGTGAGGACGCGTCCGGGGCCGTGTCCTCTGTGTCCGTGCCGCTTGTCGCTCCCGCTACCGCCGGTCTGGCGGTGGGTGGGGTGGACGGGGATGGGCGGGTTCCCGGCGAATCGCCCACCGGTGAGGGCGCGTCGGCGATCGCGTCCGAGTCCTCTGTGGGCGTGCCGCTCGTCGTGACCGTCGACCCGGCGGCGAGTGGGCCGGGACGGCCTGGGCGGGTTCCCGAGCGTGGCGAGTCCCCCACCGGTGTGGACACGTCGGTGACCACGGCCGGGTCCGTGTCCTCGGCGGCCCTGCTGCGGGAGCGGGCGTCCGTGCCGCTCGTCGTTCCTGTGACCGTCGGCTCGGCCGCGTCGCCCTCACCTGGTGCGCCGTCGGACCTCTCCTCTCCGCAGGGACGCGGCTACGACCGGCTCTGGCTGGCGAAACGCGTCAGTACCCCGCAGGAGCGGCAGGCGTTCCGCGCCTCGCTCGGCTGGCGGTACGACGCGGCCACGCGTTCGGTGGCCCGGTTGCTCGCCGAGCACCCTGGGCTGCGCAGCGCCGGTCCGCCGGACGAGGCGTTGATGACGGACCTGGCGGCCGTGCGGGTGTTCGCGGGCCGCGACCAGGCCGCGACCGTGGAGTCGTTCCGGTTCGGCGGAGACGACGCCGATCGCGCGTTCGCCGTGTGCGTGGCCGGGGGACTGCGGAGACTGCCCTCGTTCCAGGGCGCCGTCGTCCGCGGCGGTCCGCCCGGCTCCGGCGCCGCGGACGCGTATCGCGAGGGCGAGGACCTGGTCGAGGCCGCGCCGCTCATCGCGCTGGACGACCTCGACGCCCCGGTCCCGGGGGGAGTGGAGTTCTTGATCTGGTCGGCCACGGCACGGCGGCTGACCGGTTTCGCCGAGGGGCGGCCCACGCCCGAGGTGGCCTTCCTGCCCGGCACCGTGTTCCGGGTGCTCGCCGTCGACCCGCCGCCGGCCACGGCGCCGGTCCGTCGCGTCCTGCTCACCGAGGTACCGCCCGCGAAGGCCGGGCCGGGGCACACCGAGTGGGCCGACCGCGTACGGGCCCGGCTGGTCAAGGCGGCCGAGAGCCGGCCCGTGACGCCGCCCACCGAGAACGACGACCGGTTCGCGCCCCTGCCGGGCGATCCGGTGCCCGACGTCCAGAGGAGCAGACCGTGACCGCGACGGACCACCGAGCCGGAATCGGCTGCGCCCCCACGGACGCGCACATCCTGCTGCTGGGACTCGCCGGGCGGGTCCCCGACGAGGCACTCGCCGAGATGCGCCTGTGCCTGGCGGACGGAGAGATGGCCGACCTCGCCTCGCTCCTCGCCGAGCGGGCCGCGGACCTCACGCTGACCGAGGCGGAGGCCGGTCGGGTGCGTGCGCTGATCGGCGACGGGGCGTCCGCCCTCCGCGTCGGCGGGACGGCGCCGCCGCCGTACCGGTTCGGTGACCGCCA
>NZ_JBHLZP010001018.1:0-1394 GCF_042429965.1 Actinoallomurus acaciae | reverse complement strand
CCGCGGCGGCGGACGGGCTCGGCCTGGAGACGACCGCTCCGGCCGCGGCGGTCGTCCCGGTCGTCGTCGGCGACCCGGGGCTCGCCGTACGCGCCGCGGAGGTCTGCGCCGAGCACGGTGTGCGGGTGGGCTGTTTCCGGCCGCCATCGGTGCCGCACGGGCGGGCGTGCCTGCGCCTGACCGGCCGTGCGACCCTGGAGGAGGCAGAACTCACAGAGGTCACCGGAGCCCTGACTGGTGTCAAGGAGCTGATCGGCCCGTACTCTGCTCGTAACGCCGACCCGACGCGGCGGTGAACATGAGGAGAGCACGTGACGGCTGAACGCGCACCGGAGCTGGCGGTGGAACCTCGCGTTCCCAAGTACTACCGGTTGAAGAAGCACCTGGTCGAGCTGACCGAGGCGCTCGCACCCGGCAGTCCTTTGCCGCCTGAGCGGAGCCTGGCGGAAAAGTACGGCACGTCGCGCACGACGGTCCGGCAGGCCCTGGCGGAGCTGGTGATCGAGGGACGCCTGCAGCGCATCCAGGGCAAGGGCACGTTCGTCGCCAAGCCCAAGGTCGCCCAGGAGCTGCAGCTCGTCAGCTACACCGAGGACATGCGCCACCACGGCCTGAGCCCGGAGACGCGCATCCTCGACATCGGCTACGTGACCGCCGACGAACGCTTCGCCCGCCTCCTCGGCATCCGCCCCGGCGGCCGTGCCCTGCGCATCCACCGCCTCCGCCTGGCCGACGGCGAGCCGATGTCGATCGACACGTCGCTGCTGCCGGCGCGCCGCTTCCCCGGCCTGCGCAAGGAGCTCCCGCGGCACGACTCGCTGTACGAGACGCTGGCCACGGCGTACGACGTGCACCTGGCCGAGGCGGAGGAGACCATCGAGACCGTCCTGGCGACCCCGGACGACGCGAGCCTGCTGGGCGTCGACGTCGGCCTGCCCCTGCTCCTGCTCTCCCGCCACGCCTTCGACACGGCCGGCGAACCGGTCGAGTGGGCCCAGTCCCTGTACCGCGGCGACCGCTACAAGTTCATCACCCGCCTCCGCCGCCAGCACGAGACGCCCTGACGCTCCTGGACGGCCGAGCGGGGGTCACGCTTCGCGACCGGCCGGTCTCGACGGGGCGACCCGGACGGTCCGGGGATGACTCGCTAGAGTCGCGCGGGTGAGTGTGCTCGTCGTCACCGGGACCGACACCGGGGTGGGGAAGACCGTGACCACGGCCGCGGTCGCGGCGCTCGCCCGGGCCCGCGGGTCGTCCGTGGCGGTCGTCAAGCCCGCGCAGACCGGTGTGCGCCCCGACATGCCCGGTGATCTGGACGAGGTGCGCCGGCTGGCCGGCATCACCGACCTGCACGAGTTCGCGCGGTACGCCGCGGCCCTCGCCCCCGCCGCCGC
>NZ_JBHLZP010001017.1:0-1412 GCF_042429965.1 Actinoallomurus acaciae | reverse complement strand
GTCCCGATTCCTGAACCAATACCGATACCGTTCCCGATTCCTCCATCTCCGAGGCCCGTCTGCCCACCCCCGGTCATAATCCCCAGGCCGTACCCCGTACCCGTTCCGGTGCCGGGCAAACGCGTCATCGTACCCGTCCCCGTGCCCGTACCCTCGCCGCCGATCTACATCCCGGGTCCCAAAGTACCCGTCCCGTACCCGGAACAAGTACCCGTACCGTACCCGGTATCGCGCCCCGTTCTTGTACCCGTACCGGTACCTATCAGCAATACCAAATTCTACCCTGTGCCTGTCATAATCTATGTCGCACCAATCTGCAGAGGATACCACCCTCTCACTCCCTTCAGACATCCAAGCAGGCCTTGCTCGATCAACGTGTGCAGAGTCAAATACAACTACGTGTACCTTGAGTCCGTTCCAGACCCAACATGCGGATCACAAGGACCACTACTGATCGGCGGCAGCTCTGCTCTGGCTCAAGCACAAGCTAACGCTCAAGCGTCCGGCGGCGGCTGGGGAGGCATCGGATCAGCTGACGCACTCGCCCAGGCACAGGCCCAAGCACAGGGCATCGGGGGCGGCTGGGGCCTCGGCTCAGCTGAGGCACAGGCACAGGCCCAAGCACAGGGCATCGGGGGCGGCTGGGGCGGAGTCGCCTCAGCCGACGCTCTAGCACACGCGCAAGCCCAAGGCCTTGGAGGATGGGGAGGAAGCGGATCAGCCGAGGCACAGGCCCAAGCGCAGGCGCTGGCTCAAGGCGGTGGACTCGGAGGCTACGGCGCTGCCAACGCTCTGGCCCAAGCACAGGCACAAGCTCAAGGACTCGCTGGATGGGGGGGATCAGGCTCGGCTGAGGCCCAGGCCCAAGCTCAAGCACTGGCGCAAGGTCTCGGTGGATGGGGAGGAGTTGGGTCCGCTGATGCTTTGGCTCACGCTCAGGCCCAAGGTCTCGGCGGATGGGGAGGAGCTGCCTCAGCCGAGGCCCAGGCTCAGGCCCTAGCGCAGGGCGGTGGACTTGGAGGGTACGGAAGCGCCGACGCTCTGGCTCAAGCTCAGGCTCAAGCTCAAGCCCTAGGGCTGACTCAACGCGGTCTTGGTGGATACGGGGCAGCTGACGCTTTGGCGCAAGCTCAGGCCCAAGCACACGCTCAAGCTCAAGGTATCGGCGGTTTGGTTGGATACGGATCTGCTAACGCACTGGCTCAAGCACAGGCGCAGGCCAATGCGAATGCGCAGGGCTCCGGCGGCGGTTTTGCCTGGAAGAGCGCAGAGGCGGCCGAACAAGCAGAGGCTCAAGGCGACAAATAAGAACTTGAAGCTGCCAAGAAACTCATCACAATGATCTTTGACAACGCCAGAATACTGGACCTGATTTAGTTTTAAGGCGAGCATGTAAAAATACAGTAGGCTAA
>NZ_JBHLZP010001016.1:0-1383 GCF_042429965.1 Actinoallomurus acaciae | reverse complement strand
GTCGAAGGCCTCGGCGAGGGTCTGCTCGTCCCCGCCGTCACCGGCGCCGGCCAGCACGGCGTCGCCGGGGCTCGCGCTCCGCACCCGGGAGACGGCGGCCTCCAGCCGGCCGGGGTCGCGGCCGACCAGCACGACGCGGGCGCCGACGGAACGCAGGAGGACACCCGCCGCCAGCCCGATGCCCGAGCTTCCGCCGATGAGGACGGCGGTCGTCCCAGAGAGGGCGCTCGTCAGCGGCGAACGCACGGGGATGGGAGTCGCAGTGCTCATGGAAGAGCCTTTCGCAGAATAAACCATCTGGTTGTTTTACTACCGGCCTCGATACTGCCGCCTGGACGGGCGAGGAGTCAACCGGATGGTTTAATTCGCTCATGGCCTATGACGCGGAGGACACCAGACGGCGGATCTTCGACGCCGCGGCCGACGAGTTCGCCGAGCACGGCCTGGCGGGGGCGAGGGTCGACCGGATCGCGACGGCGGCCAGAGCCAACAAGCAGGCCATCTACCTGTACTACGGGAGCAAGGAGAAGCTGTTCGCCGCCATCCTGCGGGCGAAGCTGGAAGAGATCTCCATCTCGGTCTCCATCGACCCCGACGCGGTGGCCGAGTCGGCCGGGCAGATCTTCGACTGGTACCGGGAACACCCGGAGCTGATCAGGCTGCTGCTGTGGGAGGCGCTGGAGGCGCCCGACGGAGCCGGCGAGAGCGAGCGGCGCGCCGGTTTCCAGGAGAAGGTCCACCATCTCGTGGCCGGCGGCGTGGCCCGCCACCTCCCCGAGGACGCGCGCGTCCGCGCCGCCCAGGACCTGCTCTTCACCATCATGGGGCTGATCGCCTGGAACTTCGCGGTGCCCGGGACGTGCCGCGTCGTCCTGGGCGAGGAGACCGACCAGGCGGCCTTGGCCCGCCGCCGCGAGACGGTGATCGAGGTCGCGCGCAGGCTCGCCATCGCCGCGGGCGAGCGTCCGTAACGGCGCGGCGCGTACACTTCCGGACATGAGGTCGGTCGCGCTCGCGGTCCACGACGGGATCACGATGTTCGAGGTGGCCGCGGTCTGCGAGGTCTTCGGCGTCGACCGCGGGATCACCGACCACTGGTACGACTTCACGGTCTGCGGCGCGGGCGACGTGCGGTTCGGCGGCTGGTTCCGGGCCGAGACGTCTCACGGGCTGGACCGCCTCGCCGCCGCCGACACGGTGATCGTGCCCGCCTGCCGCGACGCCTCCGCCGATCCGCCCGCCGATCTCGTCGCGGCGGTGCGGAGGGCCCACGACGCCGGTGCGCGGGTCGTCTCCATCTGCACGGGAGCGTTCGTGCTCGCCGCGGCCGGTCTGCTCGACGGGCGCCCCGCGACCACCCACTGGATGCACGCCGACCTGCTC
>NZ_JBHLZP010001015.1:392-1813 GCF_042429965.1 Actinoallomurus acaciae | reverse complement strand
GAGCGCCGGTCCGGCCTCCTCGATCAGGCGGGACGCGGAGCGCTTCCGGGCGGGGCGCACGGGTGGCGCGTCATCCGGCGGCGCGGGATCGGCGGCCGCGTCTCCGGCGACCGGGCCGGGGATCGTGTCGACCCAGGCCCTGAACCGCTGCTCCAGGGCCGGGTCGGGCGTGTCGTTGAACCTCGCCGCGATCTCGCCCACCCGCCAGCCCCGCGCGGCGGGTCGGCGGGGGATCAGCTCGACGTTGACGAGAAGGGTCCCGTCCTCGTCGTACAGCCCGGCGAAGCAGGACCGGCCCGTCCTGGCCTCCTCCAGGTAGTAGGGCCCGGCGATGCAGTTGCCCATGTACTCCGACCATCCGGCCAGCGTGCGGGCGTCCCGCGCCACCCGGAAGCGGACGGCCGCGCCGGGCACGTCCACACCGTCCAGGGCGGCCAGGGGCGCCGGTACGGAGAACTCGCCGATGAGCGCCTCGGCGATCGCGGTGCCGGCCAGCAGGCCCTCGGTGAGACCGCGCCAGGTCCGTACACCCTTGGGCGGAGTGCCGCCGAGTGCGACGAGCTGCGCGACGCCCGAGACGGCCAGCGTCACGGAGTCCAGCCGCGGGGTCAGCGGCTCGTCCGGCGGAGGCGGATCGTGGTCGAACCACGGAGCACCGATGCCCGGCGTCGCCGGCGCGGCGTCGTTTCCGTACAGCTCGGCCAGGGCGTCGACGAGGTCGGCGTACCACAGCAGGTCACCGACCACCTCCACCTCGGCGGCAGCGGCGTCCGGCGAGGCCGCGAGCCGCCGGGAGAGCGGGTCCTCGTGCCCGAGGAGGGGGATGGTCCAGGGCGGGATGCCGTCCCACTCGGCGGGCGGCCGGGCGCGGCCGTACCCGGCGCCCGCGCGCCAGTTCCGCAGGTCCGACCTGGCCCAGCTCTGCCGTACGTACAGCGGGGCCCCCGGATACGCATAGAGCTCGGCCGCGATCGACCGGATGACGACCTGGGCGAAGTCGCGGGCGCACGCCAGCCGCGGCCGGATGTAGGCCGCGAACTTCGCGTCGTGGGGCGTCCCGTTGTTCAATCTGCGGTGAATGTCGCAGACGTACGCGATGGGATGGGCCGGCAGGCCGGTGAGGCCCGGCACCGGGCGGGTGGAGCGCGGCGCGACCCGGCCGGTGTCGGCGTCGGCGGCGCGGATGAACGCGGCGGAGCGCGCCAGGCCGTCCTCCAAGCCGTGGTCGGCGACGGCCACCGCGGTACGGAGCAGGGCGGTCGTGGCGAGCGCGTCCTGCAGGAGCCGGGCCAGCACGTGCGACCAGTACGCGTCGGGCGGGATCCACCGCGCGGCGTCGACCAGCGACGGCTGCGCGCCCTCGTACGTCCTGAGCCACCCCAGGATCAGCTCGTCGTCATCATGACTGCGGCGTTTGCGCA
>NZ_JBHLZP010001015.1:0-379 GCF_042429965.1 Actinoallomurus acaciae | reverse complement strand
CGGCGGCTCTGCGTCGCGAGCCGCCGCTCCCGGCGCGCGAGGCCGGCGTGATGCTCCAGCACCTGGGCCCACAGGTCGAGGACCAGCTCCAGCCGCCGCGGGCGTGGCACCGGATCGAGGATCTGACGTAGGTGGTGGGCGAGCGCCGAGGGCGGACCGTCCGGGGTGAGGTCGACGCCCTCCGGCGCCCGCAGGGCGAGGACCTGTTCCACCTGTTCCGGCCCGAGTGTGTCGCTGGCCGCGACGGCGAGATGCAGCGCCGCCCACCGGCCCTCGTCGATCGCCCGCGCCGCCGCGGCCCCGACCCGGCCCGCTGCCGCCGCAGCCCGTCGCGACCCCCATCGCGGCCGACCCCATGATCCGCTCGATCGGCGTGCCG
>NZ_JBHLZP010001014.1:0-1421 GCF_042429965.1 Actinoallomurus acaciae | reverse complement strand
GTCGACGACGCGCTACGCGACGCCGCCCTGCTGCGGGAGGAACGCGCGGTGGTGGTCGACTGCGAGAGCGGCCCGGTGCGCCTCGGTCTCGCGGGCCGGCTCGCCGAACGCCTCGACGCCGAACTCGTCCACCTGGAGGACCTGCCCGCCGACGGCCTGGCCGGCGTCGTACGCGACCGGAGGGTCGCCTGATGCCGCGCGGCAGGCCCGAGAGCGTCCCGGACGACGGGCTGACCACGCGGCAGCGGCGGAACCGCCCGCTCGTGATCGTCCACACCGGCCAGGGCAAGGGCAAGTCGACCGCCGCCTTCGGGCTGGCGCTGCGCGGCTGGAACCAGGGCTGGCCGGTCGGGGTGTTCCAGTTCGTCAAGTCCGCCAAGTGGCGCATCGGCGAGGAGCGCGCGCTGCGCGTGCTCGGCGCGTCCGGCGAGGGCGGGACGGTCGACTGGCACAAGATGGGCGAGGGCTGGTCGTGGATCCAGCGGCCCGGCACGGAGGAGGACCACGCCGCGGACGCCCGCGAGGGCTGGGAGCAGATCAAGCGCGACCTCGCCGCCGAGACGTACACGCTCTACGTCCTCGACGAGTTCACCTACCCGATGAAGTGGGGCTGGGTGGACGTGGACGACGTGGTCGCCACTCTGGCGGCGCGGCCGGGCCACCAGCACGTCATCGTCACCGGCCGCGACGCCGACCCCCGGCTCCTGGAGGTCGCCGACCTGGTCACCGAGATGGGCAAGGTCAAGCACCCCATGGACGCCGGGCAGAAGGGGCAGAAGGGCATCGAGTGGTGATCCCGCGGCTCGTGGTCGCCGCCCCCGCGTCCGGGAGCGGCAAGACGACCGTCGCCACCGGGCTGATCGCCGCGCTCGCCGCGCAGGGCCTCGACGTCTCGCCGCACAAGGTCGGCCCGGACTACATCGACCCCGGCTACCACGCGCTCGCCGCCGGGCGCCCGGGCCGCAACCTCGACCCGTGGCTCACCGCCGAGGAACTCGTCGCGCCGCTGTTCCTGCACGGTGCGCGGGACGCGGACATCGCCGTCGTGGAGGGCGTGATGGGCCTGTACGACGGCGCGGCCGGCGCGGGGGAGTTCGCCTCGACCGCCCATGTGGCCAAGCTGCTCGGCGCCCCGGTGGTGCTGGTCGTGGACGCCGCCTCCACCGGCCGGTCGGTCGCGGCCCTCGTGCACGGCTTCGTGACCTACGACTCCGGCGTGCGGATCGGCGGCGTGATCCTCAACCGGGTCGGCTCGGACCGGCACGAGGAGATCTGCCGCGCGGCGGTGGAGGAGACCGGCCTGCCGGTCCTGGGCGTGCTGCGCCGCCGCGACGACGCGGCCACGCCGTCGCGGCACCTCGGCCTGATCCCGGCGGCCGAACGCCGTCCCGAGGCCCTCGCCACCGTCCAGCGCCTGGGCG
>NZ_JBHLZP010001013.1:0-1426 GCF_042429965.1 Actinoallomurus acaciae | reverse complement strand
ATCGTGGCGATCACCGCGACGCCGAGCGCGAGCGCGGCCAGGGGACCGGCCAGGGCGGCCCAGCGGGCCCGCAGGCCCGCGGCCGCGACGGTCAGCATGCGGCTGCCTCTCTGGTCTCGATCGTGCTTAGACGGGTGGCGACGGTCATCGCGTCGGGATGCTCCAGGGTTCCGGTGAGGCGGCCGTCGGCCGGGAACGCCATGCGGTCGGTGTACGCGGCGGCGAGTGGGTCGTGGGTGACCATGACGATCGTCTGGCCCCGGTCGGCGACCAGCGTCCGCAGGTTCCGTAGCACCGTGCGCGACGCCGTGCTGTCCAGCGCCCCGGTCGGCTCGTCGGCGAACAGCACGCGCGGCGCGGCGACCAGGGCACGGGCGATCGCGACGCGCTGCTGCTGCCCGCCCGACAACTCGGCGGGCCGGTGCCGTGCCCGGTCGCCGAGGCCGACGGCTTCCAGCGCGGCGCGTACGGCACGGGCGTCGGGTCGGCGTCCGGCTAGCCGCAGCGGCAGCCCGACGTTCTGCTCGGCGGTCAGGGCGGGCAGCAGGTTGTAGGACTGGAAGACGAAGCCGATCGTCTCGCGCCGCAGCCGGGTCAGCGCGGACTCGCGCAGCCGCGCCAGGTCCTTGCCCGCCAGCGAGACCGCGCCCGACGTCGGGCGCTCCAGCCCGGCGGCGCATTGCAACAGCGTCGACTTGCCCGAGCCCGACGCACCCATCACGGCGGTGAACGAACCCTCCGCCAGTTCGAGGGAGACCTCGTCCAGGGCGGTCACGGCGCCGGGGCCCGTCCCGTAGGTCTTGCTCACCGCGGTGAGCCGCACGATGTCCATGGATCCAGGCAACCGGTACGGCCGGGGCCGGGTCGATCAGCCAGGCCACCGTGTACGGGGTATGCCCCGCCTTACCCCCGCCGTCACCCGCGCCGGATGGTCCGCCCCCGAAAACCGCCTCTATCTTGGCGTGATGGAAGCGATCAGGGCACTGCGGCGGCGCGGTCTCCTGGCGTCGGCATGGCCGTGGCGGAGCCTGGCGTACCTGGTGACCGGTTCGATCCCCGGAACCCTCGTGCTGACCGTCGTGGCGGCGGTGCTGGTCGTCGGCGGCACGCTGGCGTCGGTGCTCATCGGGCTGCCGATGCTGGCGGCGCTGGCCTTCGCGGGCGTGCCGGTCGCGGCGTTCGAGCGGTGGCGGCTGCGCCTGATGGGCGCCGAGCCGGTGGCCGGCCCGCACCGCGCCCCAGACCGTCCGGGTGTCGGAGGCTGGCTGGCGACCCGGGTACGCGAGGCCGCGACCTGGCGGGAACTGGGCTTCACGGTGCTGTTCGCCACCGTCTTGTGGCCGCTGGATCTGGCCGTCGCCGCCGCGGGGGTCGCCCTGCCGGTCACACTGCTCACCGCGTGGCTGCCCGTCCTGTCGGGCGGACG
>NZ_JBHLZP010001012.1:0-1432 GCF_042429965.1 Actinoallomurus acaciae | reverse complement strand
CGACCAGCGCGGCGCGCCGGCCGGTCGCGTCGCTGCCGACGATGGCGAAGCCGCGCGGCCCGCCGGTCGGGAGCGCCCGGGTGGTGATCCGTTCGATCACGGCCAGCGGAGGCGGCTCGCGCAGCCCGCCGAGAAACCGCTCGACGGCGTCACGGTCGCCCTCGACCTCGATGAAGACGCCGCGTGCGTCGTTGCCCACGAGACCGGTGAGACCGAGGCCGGTCGCCAGCCCGTGCACGAACGGCCGGAACCCGACGCCCTGGACGGTGCCCTCGACTCTCACTGCGGTGCGGACGTGCACGCTCGGTATTGTCCCCCGTGCGCACCGTGAGAATCCGCGACGGCTCCCTTCGGGCGAGGTGGGGGCGGCCCTCACCGCACCCCGCCCGAGGTGAGAGCCGCCCCATCATCGCCGCCGGGGACCGCGCGTCCGCGCCGGCGACGGCCCGGAGACCGCCCCGAGCCTCGCGTCGGCCGAAGGGCGGGTCCGGGCGGGCCTCTCAGGCGGCGTACGCCTTCAGCCCGATCCAGGTGCCGAGGTCGTAGGTGCTGATCGTGTAGGTCTTCGGCACGGCGGTCCAGCCGGAGCCGCCGGCGCCCGCGCCCGCCGGATCGGCGATGACCGCGCTGTCCCCGCTGTCGGCGTAGCCGACCACGGCGACGTAGTGGTAGATCGTGCCGCTCGGGTAGCCCGGCGGCCGCCAGCCGCTGACGACGTTGGCGACGATCGCCCAGCCGCGGTCGACGTCGAAGACCAGGTCCTGCTTGAGGAGGTCCCGCTGCGCCTGGGTCGGCGGGTCGTTCACCGGCTTGCGCTCGTACCAGGTGGTGCCGAGGAAGTGGTTGAGGGTGGCGACGACGTTGGAGATGTCGTCGGTGCCGTTCGTGGTGGTGCCCAGGCTCGCGGCGAGCGTGTCCTGCGACGGCGGCGTCATGCGGGCGCTCAACGCGATCTTCGTGGACGCGGGCCCGCAGTAGTAGTACCGCTCCTGCCCGAACCACGTGAACGGCAGGGTCTTGGCGGTCGCCGGCCGCACCGTTCCGGTCGTGGTGCCGGCGGCCGACGCGGACGGCACGGTGAGCACGAGTCCGGCGGACGTTCCGGCCAGTGCGATGACGATCCGAGGGATTGATCGCTTCATCTGCGTCTCCTCAATCCGCTGTGCGCGGTGGGACCTTTCACCCACAATGCCCGTGACGGAGGTTGTTTTCCGCATCTTTCAGGCATAGCCAAAACACCCCACGGCGGAGGTGGCGGACCGAGGATGCTGCGGATCTGGTTCGGCGGTGAGGATCTGGGGCGGGTACGCGTGGCGCGGCGCCCGCACGCGCTCTGGGAGACCGTGCTCAGCCTGCAGGCGCTGCGGACGCGGCAGCGCACGCCGCTGACCGGCTGGCGGGACGTCGGGCTGGCCCGGCTGGCCGCCCCGCT